>JALNWH010000145.1 GCA_023230985.1 Bacillota bacterium | reverse complement strand
TTCCATCCATATCCTTTATAAACTCTAATCTACCAAAAGAGTCATAATGATAGCTAGTTCTATACCCTCTAGGGTCAGTTATAATTGCTACGCCTACTAGTGGTTTATAAGTATAAGTAGTGATCATTGTATCTAAAAGCGCAGGATTTGTCCTGAGGTTATCAATAGCTCCTAGGTTAGCTTCGCTAATTATAGAAGTACCTAAAGCTCCTGTAACTTGAGCATATGTAGCATTTTCTATCTTGGCTATAGGCTGACTCTTATTATAACCCCACAAATACACAACGTGAATTCCATCTTCTTGTTTAACCTCAAGTGGATTGCTAAACTCATCATATTTTAAAAAGCGTAACCTGCTTTCAAATACATTATCTCCTTTTGAAACAGAAATCAGCTCAGGCAAATAAGCTGCATTATCAGTAAAAGTATTTACATAGCTGATGTCTTTGGACTCCAATAGTATATCGTTCCTTTTTGTATCTATTCTCTTTATGACCCCAATGCGGTTGCGACCAGCAGGATTACCGTCATAAGTATAATTCGTTTTCAAAACTTCTCCAAGGCTATTAGTTACAGAATGCTCTTTTATCTTTTTGTTCGTAGCATTATAATCAAAAGTCTCAATGGTTTGTACAATATTCTGACTACTACCTTGATAGAAATAATTGTTAGTGGTTTTACTTTTAAGTCTTGTCCATCCATGAGATTCTCTTAAGTCTAAATATGTTATAAAAGTTATAGGCATAGAACAATGTCTGGTATTCCCTGGAAGATTTACCATTGCTAGATATTGACCATAAAGGGGGTATTTAAATAAATATTTGCATCCGTTAGAGTAAATTTGCAAACCGGTGAAATCAGTGAACTCATTTCCTATGTAGGTATAGTATTCGTAATCTGTTTCTGAAAGTATGTCATTAGTAGTATTGAAGTAAGATTCTTTTTTTAATAAGCCTCTCTTATAATCATAATTTCTTGACGGAAAAAAGGGTGGTCCTGAAGAGTATGCGTTTGTATCTTCAGGTATATCAATGGGAGATATATACTCATATTGTGATTTTCCGTTTACTTCAAACAAAGATTCCCCAATTTGATAGACAGTGACATTTTTATAGCCCACATCAGTACCTTGGGTTTTTAGGTATAAAGTGTTATTTCTTGTGGTGGTGGTATTAGATGTTAAGCTAATTGTGAAATCATCTATAACAGCTCCTATACTATCTCTGACTTCTATGAGAAACTCACCACTCTCTTGATAATTATAAACAGGTTTTCCAAACACCAGAGACCCGCTACTTTTTTTACTTTCGTTAAGAAAAGAATAATTATAGATTGTTCTTTTACTGTATAAGTTGGTTTCATTTATATTATTTAAATCACTAATCTGATTATGATATTTAATTTCTTTAATGCGTACACCACCCCCATATAACCACTTTACAATTAAATGTTCGGGTTTTTTGTGTTTTACTTCATAAGAAAAATAAACAGAAGATGCACATTGCGAACTTTGAGCATTTAAACATTGATATTTGATGTAATATTCTTTATTAGAATCTAAGACCATGTTAATCCTCCCAAATGTACTATTGGCATACATCTGACATGATAAAGTTCCTTGGTTAATATAATTTTGTCCCACTTTTTCATAAATATTGATGGTCCCATTAGCTTCTGGTGATGAAAGATTACAAGGAACAATAAAAGTAAAATGATATTCAGAATCTGGTGGTGGATCTTGATTTATAGATAAATCAGTCAAACCAACATAATCAAATAAATTTATAAAAGGATATTCATTTGTTCCGGGAGTTTTTTCTAACGTGATATAATCTTCTTCAAAGTATTTCCAATTGTATGGATTTTCATAAAAATCTTCAACAGGCTCACTACCTATATGAGAATATGTGTTTGATTCGAAATCATATACTATCATTCCACCTGTCGGAAGAGTCATGCTCTCTAAAACCCCTGAAAAACAATTTTCAGGATCTGTTAGTTTTTCTGCCCATTTAATTTTTGGATATCCCCAATAATCTTTTTTGGTAGTATTATACTTTTTATACGTTAGATTATAGTCGTTTGACTTAGTACTATCGAAATTAAATTCTTTTACTGATTTGAGTATCATCCTGTTGTGCATTCCATTATTATAATACTCATGAGTAAATCTAAAGTGTTTTATTGTTTCGCTAAGATTGTTTTTAATAGTAATATTACTAAGCTTATAGGTGTCAGGAGAATTATTTATATTTGTGTCTAATCTACCTTGCACATATTCAAAATATATACGTCCCTTATTAACTATATTAATTTGTTGAACTTTTTTAGTGTTAGATTGCCTTATTGTAGTGTGAATTGCTTCTTCCGGGAAAATTTTCATATATTCAGCAGCAAGTGCTTCTTCATCCTCATTATCTATTTGAGTATCTATATAATTAAGCCACATGTTACTTGTAAGATACCTTTTGGTATATGTTTTATCTGAAACTATTTCTAGGTAATTTTTATTTAACTCATCATATACGAATTCAAGTATTAAATTACCATTATTGTCTTTTACTTTGCTTAAATGGAAAGCACTTGGGTAATTTGGTTGTGTTTTAGAAAATAAATCAATACCCCCAGGTCCAAAATACTTAGCTAACTGTATATTGGTAACACTACTTATCTCTTTCACATCAAAAGTATATTCATATCCTTTTTCATCATAAATTATAAAATTTATAAAGTCATAGAGCTTACCTGAGTTATATGATATATTATAATTAAATCTGATATCTAAAACGCTATCATCATATAGAGGTATAACCTTTAGAGTTCCATTTAAATTTTTTATATAAAACCTTCCTGTCCTTCCCATAAAATTAAATTGATATAGATCATACTGTGTATCTATTCCTCCTTTTTTATAAGCATACCACAATAGTTCATTCATTACGGTATGATCTTCTATGCCCAGATTAGTATTATTCATTTTATCAATAAGGTAGGCGCAAGGATTAACATTATTATATATACCTATATAATCTGAATTACTGAAAGTGCTTGATGATGCACCTATTTCATCTGGATAGCCTCTTACAGTTCTTGATATTGTACCACCTGTCATTAAATTCCATCCTAATCCTAGGTGACCTGCAACTTCTTCTACTTCAATAGATGATGGATGATAACTTAGAGCTAGATTTAAAGAAATATCTTTAGAGATAGTTTCCGCATTATAAATAGGAATAGAAATATCTGGGATACCAGTATAATTATTTATAGGAGTTTCCTCAAACTTCATTAGACTTGCCACCGTAGGTGAAGGAGGAGAAACTTCTTGAAAATTACTTTGAATATTATCTTGCGCTTTTACACAACTAAAAATTAGTGCTAAAGAACAGGTAAGTATTAATTTGAGGTTTATATTTATTTTATTGCTTATCATAATTAGATCTTTATTATTACTGTCGATATATCCTACTTTTTCATTATCTTAATTCCATCTTTTTGTACATCTGTTTCTATCTGTACTATATACACGCCCATAGGCAAGCCTCCTAGGTTTATAGGCACTGTCCTGCTTCCCGTAAGCTCAACCTTCTGTAATTCCCGTCCTCCTATATCAAATACCCTTGCCGTGCCTTTCTCATAATCATAGCCTACAATAACATTCGTAAAAGTCTCCGCAGGATTAGGATAGGCTTCTATTGCAAGTTTCTCAGGTTTAGTATTGTCTTCATTTGCAAGCTTCACAACCCAAAAATCATTTCCTCCCTTAGCACTATTTCTATCTTTTGAGGGTTTGTCGCTATCAGACATTCCAGCCAAAACATAACCTCCATCTCTAGTGGTTATGACGCGCTTTAAGATATCTACACCAGAGCTGCCAATGTTTTTCTTCCAATCATCACGACCCTCTTCTGATAATTTCATAATTACATAGTCATCAACTCCTTCTTTCTTCTTTGTTTTCATAGCAGCGCTACTCTTTGAGTTTATACCTGCTATTAAAGAGCCGTCTGTATGTTCTATTAGTGAAGTCAGTAAATCCATTTGCCCTATGTCATAATTATTCTGCCACAAGGTAGCACCAACCTCATCAATCTTAATCAGTAAAACATCAGAACCATTCTTGGCAAAAGAACTATTGGTATGTCCTCCCGCTATATAATTTCCGTCCTGTGTAGGCAATAAGACATAAAGGTCATCATTTCCATCTCCACCATAAGTACGTTCCCATTCAACACTTCCTTGCTTATCCAATTTTACTACCCAAAAATCACCTGAAAGATTATCTGAACTTTTATCCGAACAATTAGGTGAATTAGTATAGCCACCCAACAAATAACCACCATCTTTTGTAGCTACCATAGCTCTTAATATCTCTTGATATTTACCACCCAAAGTGCGTTCCCATTCAATTTCTCCTTTACTGTCTAATTTTACAATCCAGAAATCTAAACCTCCTTGGCAATCTCTTTCCTTTTCGTCAGACTTGTCAGAACTAGATGAACCTCCCAAAATATAACCACCACCTTTAACAGGGATTACTTTCACTAATACATCCTGACCTTTTCCTCCTAAGGTCTTTTCCCACTCTATACCTCCTTTGGCATCAAGTTTCACAACCCAGTAGTCTTCATTACCTCGACAGTC
>JALNWH010000144.1 GCA_023230985.1 Bacillota bacterium | reverse complement strand
TTTTCCATTGAAGTATAAGATCCTTCGCTATCGCTCAGGATGACGTTCCGGGTTGCGCCAAAACTCGCTTCGCTCAAACAGTTGACGCAACTAATCCTCCACTGCGCTAACAGATTCTAAGCCCCTCCACAACGCAATCTTAATCAAATATATAAGCTTTATCGTAAATGCCGTGATGTATATTATACAAGCAGCATTGTGGAGAAACAAGTAGGTTTAGAAGTTTAGGTTTCGTAACTCTGCTTCTATATAATATACTACATGGCATTAATACAAATTTTATTGTAAATTTCGGATACAAAAAGAGTTGCATAGATAGGCTACGCCTACTATGTAACTCTCGAAAACTACTGTTAATGATCTATCACAGACGATTAGTGACCGCCCTTATCTATTCCTTCTCACTATCTCTTCGGCTATATAAGATGCCACATCATCCGCATAAGATCCTGTACCGAATCCGGCATCATAGCCCAACTCTTTTGCCAATTCGTGCGATATCCTGGGGCCCCCGCAGCAAACTATGAATCTATCTCTTAGCCCCTCCGCTTCAAGAAGCTCTATAAGATTAGTCATATTTTGAATATGAACATTTTTCTGTGTAACGGTTTGAGATACTAAAAGTGCATCGGCATTTAATTCTACGGCTTTTTTAATAAATTCTTCATTAGTTACTTGGCTGCCCAGATTATATGCATCTATCATTTCATATCTTTCAAGACCAAAATGTCCCGCATACCCTTTCATATTCATAATAGCATCAATACCCACGGTATGAGCATCCGTACCGGTACTGGCACCAATTATAACCAGTTGTCTGCCTATGTTTTCTTTAATAAATTTATCCGTTTCCTCCATAGACATGGTGGTGCTTTCTACCTTTGTTACTTTTATATTGGTAATATCCACACTGTGGGAGCAGCTGCCAAATACTACGAAAAAGGAGAATCCTACACTCATTTCACCCATATAAACTACGCTTGGTTCATCTATCCCCATCTTCATGGCATATAACTTAGCAGCTTCCTTGGCGGTTTCATCAGCTTTTATCGGTAATGTAAAACTTAATTGTACCTTTCCGTCATTCATTGTATCGCCGTAAGGTCTGACTCTTTCCGGGTCAAATGTAACTATATTGCCATCTTTATCTTTAAAACTTAAGCTTGTATCCATATTTTTACCTCCTCCCGCCATTATTCAGCATTAACAGAATAAAGGGGTTTTGATATTTCTCATCTTTTTTGACAACACCGTCTAAACCCTTTCCTCCGGTCCTGCTTCTTTTTACACCACCAAATTTGCCTTGCTCAATGATGGAAAAGAGGCCTTCTTCTTCAATTTCCAACAACATTTCTGCCGCTTTTTCCAATACTTCCGTTGCTCTTTTTTGGATCATTCCATTTTCTTTAAACTCTACTTCATCACCTATATTTCGCATATTATTAAATATATATTTCGCATTTTCTATAGCCAATGCCCTATCAGCCATAAAGGGAGTGTGTATTGCTTCCGTCATCATTCCAAGAAGCTGTATGCCTTGATTAGTCCATATGGATATTATGTTAAATAAAGCATCTTGTAAGTGCCCTTTAAATATATTTCCTGTCATAAACTTAGTTGGCGGCATATATTTAAGAGGTGCTTTAGGGAATATCTCTCTGGCCATTTGTGCCTGTGCCAATTCCATAAGAAAACCGTTTTCTATGTTAGGATCCATTTCAAAAGCATGACCGATTCCCATTTGTTTCTCGGGTATCCCCGCTTTAAGGGCAAATTGTTCATTCATAAATTGGGATGCCAATACGGTGTGAGCTTCTTCCACTGCATCTGCCGTAGTAAGATAGTTGTCTTCTCCCGTATTTATTATTACTCCGGCAAAACCGTTTATTGTCCTTGAGAAAAACTGATCTACAAAGGTCCTTTGCATATTAATATCTCTAAAAAGTATTCCATACAAAGCATCATTTAACATAACATCCAGTCTTTCCAAGGCTCCCATAGCAGCTATTTCCGGCATGCAAAGACCGGAGCAATAGTTGCAAAGTCTTATATATCTTCCTACTTCTTCTCCTACTTCATCCAATGCCTTTCTCATCAGCTTGAAATTTTCTTGAGTTGCATAAGTACCGCCAAAACCTTCCGTCGTCGGGCCATAAGGTACATAATCCAATAAGCTTTGCCCCGTGGTTCTGATTACTGCTATCACATCGGCACCTTGCCTTCCGGCTGCTTGGGCTTGAATGATGTCTTCATATATATTTCCTGTGGCAACTATAACGTATATATAGGGTTTGGGTCCTTCTCCTATGGTTTTTAGGTATTCGTCTCTCTTTTCCCTATTTGTTTTAATTTTCTTAATTGCTTCTTTAGCCATCTCCCCGCCTTTAGCTATTATTTCACTTTCCGGTTTTAATGATATTTTTGTTATATCTATTTCTCCGGAAGCTATATTTTCTGCTATTTCTTGGGGAGTGAGCCCGGTGTCAAGAACTGCATTCGCCATAAAATATACTATACCTGTAGATAATCCGCCGGCTTTTTTTAGATTGTCTATGACTATATTGGGTAAGGGCGTGCCGATTTCATCAGTACCGTCAACACCGAATAGTCTTAATATTGCCCTTTCAACTGTCACAGTGGTATGTTCATCAATAAAGCTTTGAACATTATTTGCTATGTTTTTTGCTGATGTTCTTGCCTTATTGATGAGGGATTGATTTAAGTTAAGTTTTGATTTCATCGTTTACCTCCTTTATGGAATTTGATAATATTACCCGCTCCGCTTCTTCCAGTATTTCTTCCGGGATTCCTATCAGCCTTGAAATGTTAATAGCATCTTTTGGAACATCTGTTTCCTCTGCTATTTCCACCAGCGTATAATCCATATAATCCGATATTACATCCGGATGCCCCACTTTATCATAATCAACATTTCTTAGTCCTTTTACTTGCAAGTGCTTTATACCTTCTCTGACAAGCCCGTCAAAATGTGTTGTTATCAAGGTAATACAAGGTTTTTGTACTAAATATTTTATAATACCTGTGGATATGGCGAAACCTTCTCTCGGATTTGTTCCTCTGGCTAATTCATCGATCAAAATCATTCCTTCCATATCCGTCATAAATAAAACTTCTTTCATTAATTGCATTTCCGAGCCGAAGGTAGATAGTCCTGAATCCAAAGACTGTTCATCTCCTGCAGATATAAACACAAAATCCATAAGGGATGCTTCCATATAATCTGCAGGAACAAAAAGCCCATATTGCATCATTATCATTAAAAGCCCTACCATTTTAAGTGAAACGGTTTTGCCGCCCATATTTGCTCCCGTTATTATAGCCACGCCTTTGTTTAAGTCAACAGATATAGGTGTAAAAGCTTTCCCCTTTTTTCTAAGCCCGGCTTCTACTACCGTATGCCTACCGTTTTTTATAATGCATTTTAATTCATCCGATATCACCGGTTTTACTCCCTTTAAAGCATTGGATAAATATACCTTTGAAATCAATAAATCAAAATTCCCTATCGAGTCCATATTATCTAATATGCTATTTCCCAATAAGGCCAGTTTATTCGATAAGGTTTCTAAAACCTTCATTTCTTCTAATACTTCAGATTCTTTTATTTCTTCGATTTCCTTCATCAACTTTGCCATCTCGTTATCCGGCCTTATTTTAAATGTAATATTTATATATGTTTCAGAGGAAACTTGAAGTTTGGGATAGTCTATAAGCTTTTTTATAGTCCCTATTTCTTTTCTGCTTATGGTTATATCGCCGGTGGTTCGTAACTCTATGCCTATTTCTTTTTCTATTTCTCTTTTTTTGTTTGCTTTTAATAGCTCCAACTTTTTATCAATTCCGGCTTTTGTTTTACGTATTTCCCTTAATTTATCGGAATAGCAATCATAAATATAAAAAGTCTTAAGCTGAGTGTTATCAGGGTCAAGGAGTTTTTCCACTTCATTTAATATATTAATCCTATATTTATCCGGTATTTTCCAATGGAGGTTTGCTTGGCTGATTGATATCGATCTCATAGTCCCCACCAGATTTTTAATTTCAAAAAATTCAACCAAGCTCAATACTCCGCCATCTATGCATCGTTCAATAGATTTCCTTAAATCCTTTATTCCTCTCATATGAGTTCGCATTTCAACAAAAAGCACTCTTTGGGTATCTACCAGTTTCATTACCTTTTCGATTCTATCAAGTTCTTCTTGAAGTTCATCTTTTTGAGTTTTACTATAAGGAATCATTAAACTTTTATATTTTATTCCATAAGGAGTTATGGGATTAAGCCCTTCTAAAACTTTTTCCACATCTAATAAATATTTAGTTCTTTCATTAATTATCATATTTAAAGCCCTCCCTGCATCACGTCAAATACAGGTACATGAGGTATTGCCCTTCTCATATTTTCAAGAAATGTTTTTGCATCAAAGTAGTAGCCATCGGGAGAGTAGGGGTTTACTGTCACAGCGATGATATTTATACTGTCTACTACTCTTAGCACCATTCCCATTTTTTTTAATAAATGCAATTCCCTCTCCGGTAAAAATATCCTAGTTCCGTCTTTTATTATTACATTTAATTGTCTTTTTGCATTTTGCATAATATCTCTCAGGGTACATGTTGTAGCAGACCCGGATAAAACCACGTATTTGGTTTTTTCGGTAATATGCTCTGCTATTGTACTTCCGCTTTGTAATGATGTTTGAGT
>JALNWH010000143.1 GCA_023230985.1 Bacillota bacterium | reverse complement strand
CATTAAAGAGTTCCCTCCCTAAAATACATTATGTTTAATTGATAAAAAAATATCAATTAATAACTCTTTTAACATTGTAACACAAAGTAATTTATTTTTTAACAATTATTTTTTAAATAATCATTTATTACAAATAAATGACTTTATTTCAGTATAACTTAAATAATCTATGTCAATAAAAAATTCCCTTTCACTAATATCCCAAAGGTAATGGGCATCGGAAGAAATAATATAATTATAGTCTTTTAAATAAGGAAACTTTTTTATTATGCTTTCAGGACTCTGTCTTCTTGAAAATTCAACAGTCTTAATATTCAACGCAGGCGGTATAAATCCCAGGTTGCTAATTATACTGTATGCCGGTCTGTCAACATGTGCAGGAATACAAAATCCTCCAAAGGCTCTAACCAAATCAAGTATTTCATCAATTGACAAAGAACTGGACGAAAGCAATAATTTTTCTTCTCTATCAATTATTTTATCTTGTGAATTCATTATCAATTGTTTACCAAATACTTCTTCGTCATTCTTAACATTGGGAAGACTATCGTGTATTATACCGTCAAATTTCATAGCTATATCTATATCTTTAAATAAACATAAAACATGTACTTCTTCTTTAGTCTGAACTTCCATCCCGGGTATTACCATTAAACCCTTATCCTTAGCTACTTCTAAAATTGCAGGTAGATTTTTACAAGAGTTATGATCTGTAAGAGCTATAATATCCAAACCTTTTAATATAGACATATTAACTATGTTATTCGGAGTCATATCATTATCAGCACACGGGGATAAAGCCGAATGAATATGAAAATCAACTGCAAACTTCATATTAGCTACCCAAGCCCAGATTTACCATATCTTTTGCCAATTCAAAAGCGGATTTCTTTGAAGATACGATAGGAATTCCTTCTATTGCTGATTTCCTTACAGTTTCATCTTCTATCTCAGCATCTTCACAAATTATTATACATGATAATTCTAACAAGGATGCTACAGCTACAATGTTTGAGTGGCTCTGAATTGTTATCCAAACATCATCCTTTTGTGCATGTGCCATAACCCAACTTAGTAAATCACATATATACACTCCATTAGCATTCCGTTCCAGTCCACTTTCACCTGATAGTACTTCCAGATTAAGCTTATCGCATATTTCTCCAACAGTCACTCAAAAAACACCTCCTAAGTAATCTTATTCTTAAAATATTCCATAGATTTGACTATGCATAAAGCCTCACTATTTTCGCCCTTAACTATGTCCTCAGCAAAAGCTCTGCACGTAGGTGAACCACACACCCCACAATCAAGCCCGGGAAGGTTTTTTAATATCTCCGTCACCATTTCCATCTTATGAATTGATTTAATTAAATCCGTGTCTAAAGACATTACGGATTTAGGTTCTATTTTCTCTGTAAGCCTTAAAAATCCTTCTTCATACATATTAATAAATCGATCCAAATCTTCTTTGGACATAATTGATTTTTCCGCAACTTTTACATAGTTCATGATCCTGTTCTTGGCAATAAAAGGATTCTGTATAAGCAATGGTCCTCCAACGCATCCACCGTAACAAGCAGAACATTCGATAAACTTTATATCATCCAGTTTACCTAATTCTACTTCTTCCAAAACCTTTATTACATTACTAATACCATCGACTTCCAAGCAATTCTCTATTCCTACAGCCTCTGCTTGTCCGCCGGCTATAGACCATAGTAGAGACTCCTTGGTACTCTTACCTATATTTCCATTACTCACAGAATCAATGTTTCTTACTACGTCTCCATAGATCTCTCTAATGGATACTACACCATCTATATATGATTTTTCTATACCAAGAGGATTTTTAACACTGGTAACCCTTGCAGTACACGGTGTTATAAAAACAACACCAATATCATCGTAAGGGAGGCCGGTTCTTTTCATAGCTTCAGATTTGGCAACTCTGGCAGTTATTTCAATAGGTGTCTCCAAATCAATGATATTCGGTAATAAATCAGGAAATCTAACCTGAATAAGCCTAATCACTGCAGGACAAGAAGAATTGATAATAGGGTATTTCAGATCTGATTTTTTTAACAAATAATCCCTGAGCAAATGCACAGAAATCCTAGCTCCCATGGCAGCCTCGGCAACTTCATCAAATCCAATCCTTTTAACAGCGTTTAACATCTTACCGATTCCAATATTGGCAGGAAATTGTCCATACAAAGTCAGAGAAGGGATTACGATATTATATTTAAAATTTTTAATTATTGAAATATCATCCGTAGTAACACTTTTTGCATGGTTTGGACATATTCTGATGCATTCTCCGCAATCTATGCACCTTTCGGGAATAATCTTAGCTTTTCCATTTCGCACTCTTATAGCTTCTGTAGGGCATACCTTTAAGCAGCTGGTACAACCAATACATCGTTCTTCTTTTAATACCACTGAATGCAAATAATCTTTCTCCATCTAATCACCGTCTTTCAAAAACATTTTCATAACTATAAATGTTCCCTCTTTTAAAATGCTTTTGATACTAAAGTCATCAGAACATTTTTTCATATTGGGAAGTCCCATGCCCGCACCAAAGCCCATTTCACGAATTCTATCGGAAGCCGTGGAATAACCTTCCTTCATCGCAAGTTTTACGTCCTTAATTCCGGGACCTTTATCATTTGCAAATATGGTAACTTTCCTTGGATCTATCTCTATAACTATAGATCCTCCGTTTGAATGTATCACAAGATTCATTTCCGCTTCATAAGCTGCTATTGCCACTCTTCTTATAATACCGGAATTCAAACCTAATTGCCTTAGTATTTTTTTTATACTGCTCGAAGCCTCGCCGGCTCTTTCAAAATCGTCTTTCTCAATCTCAAAGTCATATCTTATATTATCCATGTATACAACTCCTGTCCTAGTCTTAGTTCTAATCTTGCTCTATCCCTCTTAGACCTTCGCTATACAATATACCTGAAGTAGTATATAAGGTATACTTTGTGGTTAAGACAGCCATGGAATTTTCCATCGCTAAGTCTATAACATCCTTCCCCGGTATTTTCCCTCTTACAAACAATATTGCTACTACATCCGCCATTTCCGCTGTTCTTATCACTTGAGGATTGGTAAGGCCGGTTAATAAAAGTGTGTTTCCTTTAACATAGGCTAAAACATCACTCATTAAATCAGAACCAAAAGCATATTGAACTTCTGTATTTAAAAACTCACTGCCGCATAATACTTCAGCTTTTACTTTTTCCATAATATCAATTAATTTCAACACATTTCCCCCTTCCCAAAAACTTATATATCCTTATATCCCATTCTAATTATAAACATATATACAATAATATCAATATGTCACATACCACCCCGTTAAAAAAATACAAAATGTCACTTTAAACAAAATAAAAGTTTTTATTTGCCATCTGCAATGAAATAGCTGCCGCACAGTAATTATAATGAAATAGTCTTTTTCATTATAATAAAATCCACTAATTTATTATTCAGGTTTATAAATTGATTAATCGTTCTTGAATAGTTAAAACCAATGTTTTGCCAAAAACTTATACCTGATGTGTTAGTAGATATTACACCGACGATAGCGATTTTTACATCATACGTTTCACGCATATAAGTTATTATTGCATCAATACATCTTTTTCCAAATCCTTCATTTCTATATTTTTTTCCAATCAAAAAAGATGATATCCAGAATTTTTCATCATCATCATAATCTATTCGCCCTTTGATAACGCCTATCATTTCTTTTTTGTTTTTTAAATAAATTCCCGAGAAATATTCATGACTGTTTATTAAAACCTCTAAGTATTTCTCTTTAATGTCATCAAAGGACAAGTCTTTATCCTTTCCGGTTGCAAACATTGAATCATAACTTTCATTGTAAAGATTCAATACCAAATCCAGTTCTTCTTTACTAATATCTTTAAATAAAAAATCTTCTACATCCAAATTTATTGACAACATAATTTTGCACTACCACCTAAATAAATATATGATATTTATATTCTACATAATAGTTTAAAATCCTTTTATTTGGCGGTTTTTAAATTAAAAATGTCACTCTGAGCAAAGCGAAGAGTCTTATAATTTGATGAGAAGATTCTTCACTAGCGTTCAGAATGACAGTGGAGAAATTATTGAATGACATTTTTATGCAATATATAGATTATTAACAATCTCCTTCATGTTGGTGCTGGTGACAAACAGAACCTGTGGATTTTAATTCACCTTTTAGATATAATTCAATATTTTCTTTTGCATCCCCTCTTGCACCCACAATTACTTCAATATCTTTTTCGTTAAAAATATCTACCGCACCACCGCCCATACCCCCGGAAATAATAACCTTAATTCCTAAGTCATTTAAAAAATTAGGCAGGAAACCCGGTTTATGTCCCGGATTTGGAACGGATTCACTTTTAACTATCTTGCAATCCTCTGTTTCATAAATATTAAAATTTTGACAATGACCAAAATGTTCCGTGACTAAATTTCCTTCACTTGCTACTGCAATTTTCATGTTTTTATCCCCTTCCTCAATTTAGATTTTCTATAAATTAATTAGAACTATGTTTATTAACGAAATTCAAAACCGCCGGTTATAACGTTTTTAAAAACAATTTTCGTCGCATCTCCAGCAGCGCAATCAATATCGATTATTGTTTGACCATTATTTACAGCTTTAACCGCTTCTTTATCATAAGGGATTTTTCCGGCCAT
>JALNWH010000142.1 GCA_023230985.1 Bacillota bacterium | reverse complement strand
TTTAAGTAGGAAAGCAAAAAAGGTATACGGTGTGGAGGTTGTTGAAGAAGCTGTTGTAGATGCGAAAGAAAATGCAAGGCTAAACGGTGCAAATAATGCGGAATTTATCCTTGGAGAAGCTGAAATAGTGATACCAAAGCTTTATAAACGTGGCATCAAAGCAGATGTTATTATCGTTGATCCTCCGAGAAAAGGATGTGATATAAAATTACTGGAAGTAATAGCAAAAATGGCACCCAATAAGATAATCTATGTCTCATGTAATCCGTCTACCTTGGCAAGAGATTTAAAATACCTCGTAAGTGAAGGCTATAGTGTGAAAGGAGTTCAACCGGTAGATCTATTTGCGCAAACGGTGCATATAGAGTGCGTAATAGGAATGCAAAGGAAAGATACGTAGAAATTCTTAATTTCCAACAATTTACAAGGTATGTTACTTTTACTAAAGATGCTAATAATTTTAGAAGTAAGGAATTGAAAAATAAAATTGAAGTATCAGTAGTTTTAGATATGGAGTGCGTAGACATGTTGATGTGGGATTAAAATGTTTAAAAAACGGTTGTAGAATCAAGAAAATATGCCTTTAAATATTTTGAGTTTATCTAATAATTAAAATTAAACAAGAAAACAAAAAGTAGTTTACTCTCAAAGTATAAAGTAGGCAACTTTTTTAACAGAATAAATTAAAGTTTATCTCATAGGCCATATTTACAAATATACTTATATCGAATACAATGTAAGTATATTTGTAAAAGAAGGTGAAGCTATGGATTATATTAAAAGAATTGAAAATATTATAAACAAGCAGAAAGGAACATTGCTTAGTTTAGATTTGGACAAAAACAAAATTCCCAGAACTTATTTATCAATAATGGTGGCAGAAGGTAAAATAGAAAGAATAAGTAGAGGTATTTATGTGTTGCCAGATTTATTAGAGGACGAAATGTTTATTTTGCAAAAGAAATACCCTAATTTAATCTATTCCCATGAAACTGCCCTTTTCTTACATGAATTATCAGACAGGACACCTTTTGAATATTCTGTAACAGTCCCAAGTGGATATAAGGTTGTAAATGCCATAAGTGAAAAATCTAAAATTTATTATATAAAAAAGGATCTTCATTTAATGGGTATGGTAGAAGGAAAAACATCTCTTGGAAATACCATAAATATATATAATATAGAAAGAACAATTTGCGATATATTAAGAAGCAGGAATAGGATAGATATTCAAATATTTTCTGATGCCCTTAAAAGAGTAGCAAAGAAAAGGAATTTAGATTACTCTTTACTCATGAAGTACGCAAAAAAACTTAATGTAGAAAAGATATTAAATACCTATATGGAGGTCCTTATATGAGTAGAAAAGCCATGAGTTTAAAGGCTAAAATCAGAAACTTATCAAAAGAAAAAGATATATCAGCCCAAGTTATACTACAAAACTATATGTTTGAAAGGTTTCTTGAAAGACTATCCAAATCTAATTACAAAAACAACTTTATATTAAAAGGAGGCATGTTAATAGCTGCTCTTGTGGGAATTGATAACCGCTCCACAATGGATATGGATGCTACGATTAAAAATTATCCTATAACCATAGATTCATTGACAAAAGCAATTACAGAAATTTGTAATATAAAAGTGGATGATGATGTAAACTTTTCTTTCATGGGAATTGAACCTATAAGGGATGATGATGTATATGGTGGATACAGGGTGGGGATTAAAGCAGATTATGAGACCATAATTACTCCACTTTCCATTGATATAACCACAGGAGATGTCATTACTCCAAAGGAAGTTTTTTATTCATTTAAAATGATTTTCGATAAGGGTACTATTGGGGTATGGGCTTACAATATAGAAACTGTTCTTGCAGAAAAAATAGAAACAATATTGCAAAGAGGAGAGTTGAATACCAGACCGAGAGACTTTTATGATATTTATATACTGGCAAAAACTCAAGAGTTTGACAACTTGATATTATCTGAAGCATTAAAAAAGACAATAGAGCATCGGAAAACAACACACATACTTAATGATACATTAGAAAGGATAAAGGCCATTGAAACGAGTGAAATATTAAAGGATAGATGGACACGATATTCAAATAATTATTCATACGCAGAAGATATTACTTATGAAGATACTATAAGAGTTTTAAAGATGTTGATTACATAAGTTGTAATAAATTTTAAAGAAGGCTATTGTGGGAACAGTAGCAGTAGAAAAATAATGGAGGGATTTCCAGAATCTTAAGTGGATATATTTCAAAAAAATTTAACCATTGAAACGGTGGTATTGATGTCAAGGTAATTTCTTAGATACATACCGAGAAAGAGTAACAACTATAGATTGCAATGCGAACATACGTTTGTTATTATGTATACAGAGTAACTATATGGAATTAAGAATAACAATGTTGTAATTCAGGGAAGGAGTTAAACTTCATGGCCAAGAAAAAGAATAATGAAATTATTATCCGTTCTAGTGCAGCTGAATATCTAACTTTCATTGCAGCAACAGGCGATGATCCTGAAAGCATTGAAATGCGATACGAGGACGAAAACATTTGGTTGACTCAGAAGATGATGGCTCAACTTTATGATGTAGGCACGAACACTATTAATTATCATATAAAGCAGGTTTTCGGGGACAACGAGCTGCAAGAAGATGCAGTTATTCGAAAATTTCGAATAACTGCAAAGGACGGTAAGAATTACAACACCAATCACTATTCTCTACGAATGATTATTGCAGTCGGTTTCAAAGTAAATTCTGAAAGAGCAGTTCAATTCCGTAAGTGGGTAAACCAAATAGCTAAGGATTATACGATTAAAGGCTGGGTTATGGATGCAGAACGCATCAAAAGAGGAACGTATCTTACAGAAAAATATTTTGAAGAACAACTGGAACGCATAAGAGAAATTAGGGCAAGTGAACGCAAGTTTTATCAAAAGGTTACTGATCTCTATGCGACAGCAGTTGATTATGATAAAACAGCAACAGCTACAAAACGATTTTATGCAACGGTTCAAAACAAAATGCATTTTGCGGTTCATGGACACACCGCAGCAGAGCTCATAGTAGAGCGTGCCGGTGCAGAAAAAGAACATATGGGCTTAACCACTTGGGCAGATGCACCACAGGGAAAGATTAAAAAAACCGATGTTACAGTTGCGAAAAACTATTTATCCGAATTTGAAATGGGACAACTTGACCGACTGGTATCGGCTTATCTTGATTTTGCTGAGAGTATGACACGTAGGCATATTCCACTTACAATGCAGGACTGGGAAACAAGGTTGAATGGCTTTATTAAGATGTTTGAATATGGACTTTTGAAGGATGCCGGAAAAGTGTCTACAGAAATTGCAAAGCTTCATGCTGAAACAGAATTTGAGAAATATCGAATTGTGCAGGATAGATTATTTATGTCTGATTATGATAAGTTCTTATTGGAAGTTGAAAAGAAATGATTATACCACCAGGAGGGCACTAAGCCCGATGGTCATCGGAATTGCAGCAACAAGGCATGTGGAAGCCGTAATCCTGTTGCAACGTGTTGAACGCTGATGTTGCAAGGCTTAACGAGGTTGAAACCAGAAATATGCTTTGACGTGAGTGAATTCTCTCACGACTTTTCTTTTTGGCAGAATATTAAAAGGTATCTCATTTTGTATAGATGTAAATGAGCAAAGGGGCATGCGGACAAAAACCTAGACTTAAATAGATTACGAGGTGCCGCATGTTTTCATAATTTAAGATAGTAATATTTTATACGAACATATATAATATGATTGAAAAGAGATCGTATTTGATATAGCACGTGCTATGTTTCAAAGATGGAAGTGTGGCCATATAGCGTTACGGTGGCTATTCAAAGAAAAACTTACCGCTTTAGAAGATATTAGGTTTTGACATTGTGTACGGAGGAGGTTTATAGATGAGAAAGTACCTAAAGGTCATATATACAGTTGTAACAATATTGATGTTCGTTTCATTTCTTACAGCTTGCGGACAAGCAGAAATCAATCCGCCTATAGATAAAGAGTCACTTGATTTAGATAAAAATGCAGAAAATAACGGAAACCCTTTTTTTGAAGATGAAGAAGGGCATGTAAGAGTTGCGTTAGAAGATGGAAAGGCAAGCATCTCATTTAACGTAGAACGTTGGAATGAAACTTACGATTTTCAGAACGATGGTTACTATTTTATTCCTGATGATCTGCAAGATGTTTTTTTTCCCATAATAGCAAGAAGTGGTAATGTCATAGATGTTTGCGTTGCAAGAGTTTTGTCACTGGGGTCTTATTTCACCGATGAATTCGAATTGCCTGTCGTTGTGCTTTTAATGGACGACGGAAGCATTGAATGGTTTTATGCAGATCCCAATTCTACTCATTACTTCTTAGAATTAAATCCAGGCGACATGTATTCTATTGATACCTACGAAAAAATAGAACGCAAATATAGCGGTGATTTTGTTTCAATCAATTGTGTATCAAACGATGAAGATTCTAATTATAAGACGATTTACGCAGTAAGTTCTTACGGCTATATTTTCGATTTTTATGAGATGTATTTGGAGAACCAACTTTTTGACAACGTTTGGATTTGTGAACTTAAAGAAGATTCCCTATATGGTTATTTGAATGTTGACGAAAACTATAATGCGTCTTTCAGTATAAGCGGTGTCAAATTCACTGATTTGTCCTCAAGTGACCTTCACTTAATATGGTCAGGAATGGCACGCTACGTTACATCTCCC
>JALNWH010000141.1 GCA_023230985.1 Bacillota bacterium | reverse complement strand
ATAGGTACCTTGTCAAAAGCCATAGGTGTAGTTGGAGGTTATGTTGCCGGTAATAGGAATCTTATAGAATGGCTTAATCATAGAGGCAGACCTTTTTTATTCAGTACCGCATCCCCGCCTTCTGTCGCAGCAGCTTGTTTAGAAGCAATAAATATTTTATCTGAAAGCAGCGAATTGACGGATAGGCTTTGGGAAAATGCAAGATATTTAAAAGCCGGACTTAATAATCTTGGGTTTAATACGGGTAAAAGTGAAACACCAATAACACCTGTTATTACAGGGAATGATAGAAAGGCTATTGAGTTAAGCAATAGATTATTTGAAGAAGGAGTCTTTGCCCAAAGCATAGTATTTCCTACAGTGCCCAAAGATGGTGCAAGGGTGAGAACTATTGTTACCGCTGCTCATACTAAAAAGGATTTAGATGAGGCTATTACTGCTTTTGAAAAGGCAGGAAAGGAACTGGAAATATTATAAGATTTTGGGGGTTTTTATATTGGATAAGTTTAATTTAAACAAAGAAGAGGCAATTTTAGTCATTATTGATATTCAAGAAAGATTGTCTCGAGTAATGGATAAAGAAGAAGAGGTCATAAAGAACACAAATGTTTTGATTTCGATGGCAAAAACTATGAATATGCCTATAATTGTTACGGAGCAATACCCTAAAGGACTGGGTGAGACAGTTGTTTCTATCAGTGAAAACCTGGGAGATGATAAAAAATTTGAAAAGACAACTTTTTCCGCATGCAATAAAGAGTTTCTAGACTTTTTAAATGAAACGGAGAGAAAAAAGGTGATAATTACCGGAATGGAAACTCATGTATGTGTTTATCAAACTGTGAGGGATTTATTAAATGCGGGTTTTTCTGTCTTTGTAGCGGCAGATGGTGTATGCTCAAGAACTGATGTAAATTATAAAAATGGATTGGATATGATGAATGACATGGGTGCTGTTATCAGCAATACGGAAACAATTTTATTTGATATATTGAAAGAAGCCGGCACATTACAATTTAAAGCATTATCAAAATTGATTAAATAAAAACAGGTGATATTTATAGTTAACTCGGAGTAAATGTAATAGTCGCTATGAGCAATATGAAGAGTCTTATGATTCGGTAAGAAGATCCTTCACTGCGTTCAGGATGACAATGTGGGACAGTATCAGTCTGACAATTTGGGGGCGGTTTCGGGATGACAATGTGGGGACAGTATCAGTCTGACAATTTGGGGGCAGTTTCAGGATGACAATATGATGTGCAAGATAGTTATTGGGATAACAATGTATGAGTAATTTTAGGATTACAACGAGTGGAATAGCGGTTTATGAGGTAAAAATAAATGATAATAGGTACGGGTAAAGTTTATTTATATATCGGGTGGTCCCGTTCTTTAAAAGAAAAGAGAATGGTAGTAAAAAGTATTATTGATAAGGTGAAAAATAAATTCAATGTTTCTATTGCTGAAATCGGAAATCAAGATTCATATAAATCCGCTGTTATAGGAATAGCTTGTATAAGTAATAATACAAGCTATTCTAATAAATGTATTCAAAGTGTAATTAATTATATAGAAGAAAACACCGATGCTGTAATAGAAAAAATTGAAATCCAAATGCTGTAATTTTTATTTTTCAGTTTTTAGTTTTCCTATCCCGGTTTCAATTCTTCGAATAGTCTCGTCTTGACCAAGTATTTCCGCTAACTCGTATGCACCCCCGGGAGTAAAGGATTTGCCGGATATTGCTGTTCTTATAGGCCAAAGCATTGTGGCATTCTTTATTGCCATTTCTTCTATAAGCTTACTTATGCTATCCTTTATATTATTAATATTCCAATCACCCAAGGATTTAAGTAAAGGCAAGACTTTTTCTAAGCTGTTCAAAGAAACTTCATAATTGGTTTTCATTTTTTTATGGACATACATATCAATAGAGTATTCAGGCAACTCATCAAGGAAATCCAGTTGAGAAGGAATTGCAGTTAGAATTTCAGTACGTGTATGTAGCAATTCACTTATTTTTTTAAAGTCATATTCCTTTTTCAAAACTTGCTTATAATAAGGTAAAGCCATGTTATGAAACACTTCTAGAGGCAACCTTCTTATATATTCTCCATTCATCCATTTTAATTTTTCCATATCGAATATTGCCGGGGCTTTATTAATCTTTCTATAATTAAATTCTTGTATTAATTCCTCAAGTGAGAATATTTCTTGCTCCGTACCGGGATTCCAACCTAATAAAGCAATATAGTTAAGTACTGCTTCTTTTAGAAATCCTTTTTCCAGCAAATCCTCATAGGATGCATCGCCTTTTCTCTTGCTAAGCTTATTATGTGCATCTCTCATAATGGGAGGACAGTGTACATATACCGGCACATCCCATCCAAAAGCATCATATAGCCTATTATATTTTGGTGATGAAGATAAATATTCACTTCCTCTAACAACATGGGTGATACCCATTAGGTGGTCATCAACTACATTAGCAAAATTATAAGTTGGCATTCCATCAGACTTCAAAAGTACCATATCATCCAAATCGGAATTATCTACTGAAATACTGCCATAGATTTCATCATGAAATGTTGTTGTACCTGTTTTGGGATTGTTTTGTCTTATAACATAAGGGATTCCTTCTTTAATCTTTTTTTCCACTTCTTCTGCAGAAAGACCTAAGCATAATTTATCGTATTTATAGGGTGTTTTAAGGGCTTCGGCTTGTTTTCTTAATACTTCCAATCTTTCTTCGGGGCAGAAACAATAATAAGCCTGACCTTTTTCTATCAGCATCTTCGCATACTCTTTATAAATATTTTTTCTTTCGCTTTGAACATAAGGTCCTGTCGGGCCGCCGATATCGGGGCCTTCATCATGCTGGAGGCCTGCCATATTCAAAGCACTATATATTATTTCAATAGCACCTTCCACATATCTTTCTTGATCAGTATCTTCTATCCTGAGTATGAAGTCACCATTTTCATGTTTAGCAATCAGATAAGCATAGAGAGCTGTTCTAAGGTTACCAACATGCATATATCCTGTGGGGCTGGGTGCAAATCTTGTTCTTATTTTTTTCATTTAGTCGCCTCCTTGTATATGTAATCCGTTTTTAAATTATGATTGTTTATAAACATATGGTTATTTCAATTCCTTCAATATATCTACTAAGTATTCATACAATCTTTTCATTGATGAGATAGACACATGTTCATTGGTTGTATGTGCATCATATGCATTTGGCCCCATTGATATCATATCCAAGCCGGGTAGTTTTTCTTCAAACAATCCACACTCGACTCCTGCGTGTATAGCAAATATTTCAGGCTCTTTTCCGTACTTTTCTTTATATACTCTTTGGCATATTTCCCTTACTTTAGATTCGGGGTTGTATTCCCACGATGGATATTCATCAATTATTTTAAATTCTACATCTGCCAGTTTTGCAATAGTATATAGCTGCTCTTTTACATATTCTTTTCTTGTACCGACAGAAGATCTAATAGAGAATTCAAAGCAAATACCTTTATCATCTGTAGTTAAAACACCGAGATTTAAGGAGGTTTCGACTAAACTGTCTATTGAGGTGCTCATCGCTTGTACTCCGTTTGGCACAGCTGTTAAAATATCTAAAACCTTTTCCGTTGAAGAACTCATTTTATAGTAGTTTTCAGCAGATTTTTCTAAAAATACTTCAACATCCGTATCAGATACTTTAAATTCATTTTTAAGAATCTTATTCCATTTTTTTATCTTTTCTTTTGCATCTAAAACCCTGTCTTTTGGGATTAAAATTTCGGCTTCCGCATAAGAGGGTATTACATTTGCTTTTGTTCCGCCTTTTATATTAGCTATATAAAATGGGGTTTCTTTATATATATCGTATAAAATTCTGCCTAAAAGTTTAATTGCATTGCCACGTTCCTCATCTATTTCTGTACCGGAATGTCCTCCCTTAAGCCCGCTGACACTAACGCTATAACTATCTAAATCCGAAGAAGCATCTATCCAACCCGCATCAATATTTATAGTGGTGCCTAATCCGCCTGCACAGCTTACTAAGAGTTTTCCTTCTCCCTCGGAGTCCAAGTTGATTAAAATTTTGCCTGATATATGTTCCGGATTAATGTTTTTAGCACCTGTCATACCGGATTCTTCATCTACGGTAAACAAGGCTTCCAAAGCGGGATGCTTAACATTTTCATTTGTCAATACAGCCATTGCAATAGCTACCGCAACTCCATTGTCAGCCCCTAGGGAAGTTCCGTCAGCATATATCATATCATCAATATATTTTAGCACTACAGGGTCTTTTGTGAAATCATGTACTTTGTTGCTTTTTTTAACACAGACCATATCCATATGCCCTTGCAAAATTACACCGGGGGCATCCTCATATCCCGGTGAGGCAGGTTTCTTAATGATTACATTATAAACATCATCCTGTATTACTTCCAAGTTATGACTTTTAGCAAAGCTGACTAAATAGTCGCTGATAGCCTTTTCGTCTCCGGAACATCTGGGAACCTTAGAGATATCTTCAAAATATGTAAACACCTTTTCCAATAATATCATTCCTTTCATAAATGTTTATATACCTTTTGATGTATTAATTATATAAATATTGCTAAAATAATTCAACAGAAGAAAAATGAAAGAAAAAAACCTTTTCAACAATACTCTGTTAGAGTATAATTTTAATTGGCAAAACAACAAAAAATAAAAAGAAGGGGAAAACCCCTTCCCAACATACAAAAATACCTGTAAAATTTAATTTGCAGAAAAAACTAACAGGAGGTTTGTAT
>JALNWH010000140.1 GCA_023230985.1 Bacillota bacterium | reverse complement strand
TGCGTTGTGGAAAGGCTTAGAATCTGTTAGCGCAGTGGAGGAATAGTTGCGTCAACTGTTTGAACGAAGTGAGTTTTGGCGCAACCCGTAACAAGCTTACAGATTATTTGCCTTGGAACTCAGAAATCGTAGCAAATATAATAAGCTGATTATCAGAAATAGTTAGGGTGTGAACAGTAAAATAACAATATTGTTATTTTGTTTAATCGGATAAATTATTGACAAATATAGTAATTGCAATTTATAATTATTATTAATAAAGATTTTTTATAACTTTATTTAATAAAAATGAAGGGTGGTCGTCAATTTATGAAAGAAAAAGTGGCATTTTATCGATGCAGTGTTTGCGGGAACATTGTTGAATTGATTATCAATGGTGGTGGAGAATTGGTATGCTGTGGCAAACCAATGAATAAGCTAACCGCCAATACAGAGGATGCAGCTACGGAAAAACATGTGCCTGTCGCATCTAGAGAAGATGGGAAAATTATAGTAAAAGTGGGTTCTGTTGCTCATCCTATGGTAAAAGAGCACTATATACAATGGATAGCAGTAGTATCAAATGATAGTATAGAAAGAATACATCTATCTCCGGAACAAGAACCGATTGCAGTATTCTGCGATAAGCCAAATGTTGATGTTTATGAATACTGTAATTTGCACGGTTTGTGGAAATCAACTTTAGAATAATGTATTATCAATCAGGTGAGGTTAACCTCACCTGATTGCATTTTATAATAAAAACATATCAGATGAATGATATTAATAATATACTAGGGAATAGTATATTTAGAAAATTCTAGGCAGGAAATAATATGTATAATAAGTTAAACAGAAATTTTTATAAAAAAAATGCTGTAGACCTCGCTATAGATTTGTTAGGGAAATATCTAGTTTATAATATAAAAAAACCGGAAAGGCTTAATTATAAAATGAATACCCTGATAGGGAAAATAGTAGAGACTGAAGCTTATATGGGTTTTTTTGATAAAGGTGCCCATACATATAACGGAAGAAGGACTGAACGTACTGAAGTTATGTATGGTGAAGCAGGCCATGCTTATATTTATCTTATTTATGGTATGT
The DNA here is from genome assembly GCA_023230985.1 of Bacillota bacterium. Classification (GTDB taxonomy): domain Bacteria; phylum Bacillota; class Clostridia; order Lutisporales; family Lutisporaceae; genus JAAYKT01. Next base: position 3,729 of record JALNWH010000140.1, on the reverse strand, counting down.
ATAATTGTTTAAACGTAGTGGCAGCTGAAAAAGAAGTGGGGCAAGCAGTGTTAATACGAGCATTGGAGCCTATAAAAGGCAAAAATGATATGTCAATTTTTAGATATAATAAGCCATTAATTGATTTAAGCAAAAATCAGTTAAAAAATCTCACCAATGGCCCCGGAAAACTATGTAAAGCATTCGATATAACTAGAGACTTAAATGGAGAAGATTTAACTAAAAACAGATTATTTATTTGTGAAAAAAACTCCGGAGAAAAGAAAATTAATATAGTTAAAGCGAAAAGAATCGGAATTGATTATGCTGAGGAAGCAAAGGATTTTCTTTGGAGGTTTTATATTAAAGATAATAAGCATGTTAGCGTATATTAGAGCTAAGAACCTAGGATTAGAGACTCAGATATCAGGATAAAAGGCTCAAGACTTTGGATTTTTATATAGAAATCGGCAGTCTGGAATTTGTTTAAAGTTTTTACCAAAAATCATGCAAATGATTCCAAGTTTTACCTTGTTAAAAATCATGTAATTTTGTATTATATATATAAGCTGAATTTGGAGATGTTGTTTTTGCCATTGAATATTGTTTTAGTAGAGCCGGAAATACCACAAAACACAGGAAATATAGTTAGAACATGTGCTGTAACAGGATGTAAGCTACATTTGGTTAAACCGTTGGGTTTTTCTATAGAAGACAAATATTTAAAAAGAGCAGGATTAGATTACTGGAATTTAGTTGAAGTAAGATTATATGAGGATTTGGATGATTTTTTCAAAATTAATCTTAATGGTAACTTTTATTTTTCAACAACGAAAGGTTTGATAAAGCATAACGATGTCAACTATGAGAAAGACTCATTTATACTTTTTGGTAAAGAAACAGCCGGCTTACCAAAATGGCTGCTTAACCAAAATCCTGAAAGATGTATAAGAATACCAATGATCTGCGAAGCTAGATCTCTTAACTTATCAAATTCTGTTGCTATCGTTGTGTATGAAGCCTTAAGACAATTCGATTATTTTGGAATGACCTAAGTTTTTGTGGGAGGTATGGATATGTCAATTAGCATTATAGTAGACATCTTATGTGAGGTTCCAAAAAGTTTTATAACAGAATATGGAATAAGAGTCATGCCTATAATGGTACATTAATATGTACTCACGCAGGGCCTAATTGTGTCGGCATATATTTTGAAGAATAATAGGAGGATTATGCATGAGTAAAATCAAGATTATAACAGATAGCACTTCAGATATACCAAGAAATATAATTGAAAAATATGATATTACAGTGTTGCCTTTAACTGTGTTGTTTGGAGAAGAGGAGTATAAAGATTGGGTAGACATAACTCCGTCTGATTTTTTCAAGCGAATGAGAGAGACGGAAAAATTGCCTACTACATCTATGGTTACCCCTAATGAGTTTAGCAAAGCTTATGAAACATATTTAAAAGAATATGATGAAATCATATCTATCCACTTGTCTTCAAATGCCAGCGGCACTTATAATTCTGCATTACTTGCAAAAGAAATGACTAATAAGGATAAAATATTTGTAATAGATACAAAAAACTATACATATGGATATGGGCAGTTTGTAGTGGAAGCTGCAAAAATGGCAAGTGACGAAAAAAGTAGTAGTGAAATAATTGAAAAGCTTAAATATTTTAATGAAAATCTAAAAACATTATTTGTGGTGGACACTCTTGAGTATTTAAAAAAAGGCGGCAGATTATCAGCAACTAAAGCTACTATCGGAACTCTTTTAAATTTAAAGCCTATACTTACAGTAAAAGAAGGCAAAATCATTGCTATTGATAAGGCTCGTGGATTTAAAAAGGCATTAAAGCGCATAGCTGAAATTATTCAGGAGGAAGGCAGTGATTTGAAAGATCAAATTTTGAAAGTAAAAGTGGGGCATGCAGATAATTATGAACATCTTGAAATTTTTAAAAATGTTTTAGAAGAAAACTTTGGGAAATGCCAATTTGAAGAATTTGAGGTGGGGTGCGTTATAGGGGTCTATTGTGGGCCGGGGACAGTTGTAATTCATTATTTTTGATTAATGGTTTAATAGTTTATAGCTGTATAATTAAGCAAGTTTTTGTTTGATATACAAAATTTAAAAAAAGACTTGAATAGAAATAATAAATTGTATATAGTAAAGGTAGAATTAAAATTCAATTTTATAGTGTATGAATGAAAACTTGCGGGAGATGCCTATAATAAAATAGGAGCCGAAGGAGTAAGTTAAGTACGAAAGTGCCCGTTAAATGAAACTCTCAGGCAAAAGGACCGCAGTTGGACATAACTCTGGAAAGCATAAGCACCGAAGGGGCAATTCTAATTATTTAGGAGAAACTCTCAGGTTAATGACAGAGATAGAGGCGGTTGCTCTATCTCTTTTTTGTTAGGATAGATAATATTTAGAAAGTGAAAGGTGTTTATGAATACAAAGATCATAACAAATAATATTCTTATTCAAGAAAAACTTGGTAAGACTCTTCCGGTTACCTTAATTGACGGCAGTTATATAGATGTTCTATATAATGCCAGAGACAGGATTCATGAAGGTGCAAAACTTTTAACACATCCGCTTATGGGCAGTGTAAAACCTAACGAAACTCCTTATAGAACTATAATCATAGAAAACTGTAAAGGAGATTTAGATTTTGATTCACTTTTAATTATTGAAAATAGTATAGAAACCAGTAAAAAATTTCTTACACAAGAGTTAGTATTAAACGAAAGTATACTTGAGGATTTTAAAGTTATAGATTTAAAATTAATTGAAAGCGCACTATCCGGTTTAGAAATTTTTTAAATAAAACAGTAATTAAATCTTTATTATTGAATATACGACTTTAAAAAATCAGAAAATATTATAAGCAAACAAAGGAAGGAGAATGATAATGAGCAAAATTTATGATGTTGCAATAATTGGCGGAGGGCCTGCCGGTTATTCTGCCGGACTTTATGCCTCCAGAGGTAAGTTGGATACAATACTTATTGAAAAAGGTAAATGGGGAGGTCAGGCTGCAACAACAGAAGAACTTGAAAATTACCCCGGTGCTGCTGAGAACTCAACAGGACCTAAGCTCATGGAAAGAATGAAAAATCAAGCGGAATCATTCGGAACAGAGTTTTTGCATGATGAAGTGGTCGGTTTGGATTTGAATGATAAGGTAAAAATAGTGAAACTAAAGGAAAAGGAAATTAAAGCAAATACTGTAATAATTGCAACCGGTGCGGAGCATGTAAGTTTAGGGGTACCCGGTGAAGAAACTTTAAGAGGAAAAGGGGTATCTTATTGCGCTACCTGTGATGCGGATTTCTTTACTGAACTTGAAATTGTAGTTATTGGAGGGGGCAATACTGCTGTTGAAGAAGCCATATATCTAACCAAGTTTGCTGATAAAGTAACTATAGTACATAGAAGAAATGAATTTAGAGCAGCGAAATCAGCAGTGGAGAAAGCATTAAGCAATGAAAAGATTAATGTAATTTGGGATTCAGTTGTAGAGGAGATTTATGGAGACGGAATAGTAGAAGGTGTCAGGCTAAAAAATGTAAAGACAGGAGAAATAACTGATTTCCCAACAGATGGTGTATTCCTTTTTGTAGGTACAAAGCCTATGTCCGATTTTGCAAAAGGTTTAGTTGAGATGAATGAGCGAGGTTATATTATTACTGATGAAAATATGAAAACTTCGATAGATGGCGTGTTTGC
>JALNWH010000139.1 GCA_023230985.1 Bacillota bacterium | reverse complement strand
CTAACTAATAAATTTTGCGGGTTCTTGACTCCTTTACCGGTAATAGTTACTATTCTTTTTATTAGAGGCATCCCGCTTTTAATAGCTTCTGCCGCTGCTGCTGCTGTACCTACATTATTTACCACTACCCCTGCATCAGCAGGAAGTCCACCGGAAGGCACTTCTCTGCCGGTACATGCATTAATAAGTTGTTTTTCTGCACCTTGCGGATACTTAGTTTTTAACGCTACAACCTCTATTCCTTCTTTTTCTTTTACAATATTATAAACTGCTTCTAATGCATCCGGTTTATTATTCTCAATTCCTATAAAGCCTTTTTTAACATTCAAAGCTTTCATAAAAATTATAAGTCCATCGACTACATCTTCCGGCCTTTCAACTAAAAGTCTATGATCGGCAGTCAGGTAAGGTTCACATTCCGAACCATTTAAGATTACAGTATCAACAGTTTTTCCCGGAGGAATTGAAAGCTTAACATGTGCCGGAAAAGCTGCGCCACCCATACCTGCTATTCCTGCTTCTTTAATAATGTTTATTATTTCTTCCGGAGATAATTTATCAATACCGGTTTTTGGAACTATGCCCTCGTAAATTGTGTCTTTCATATCATTTTTTATAACTGCACAAGTTACAGCAGAGCCTCCCGAAGTAAGCCCGGGCTCTATAGCAATCACTTCTCCGGATACACTCGAATGAACGGGAACGGAAACAAAACCTTTTGCTTCGCCTATCTTTTGTCCAACTCTAACTTGCTCACCTTTTTCAACAATCGGTTCGCAAGGAGCACCAATATGCTGCACCATAGGAATTGCAACAGTATCGGGCTGCTTTGATTGAACAACCTTAAGCTTCTCAGTTGTTCCTTTGCTATGAGGTGGATGGATCCCGCCTTTAAAAGTCAAAGTTTTTAAATTCATTATACTCACCCCTTGTAAAATTAAATTGTAGCTTTTTGAATTATTTTACTTATAAATATAAAACATTCGACAGAACAAAATAAAATCCTTTACATTTTGATAAATGTTATAACTGTGCCCAAATAAATTATATCGCCAATGCTCACTATTAAATTTATATACAATTATACTTCATTAATAGCACCTTAAGTTAAATAAACCATTTAAATTTTTTAATATAGAAAAATTTGTTACTGCTCATACCTTAACTTTTTCTGATAAGCAGCTTATTATATTTGCTACGATTTCTGAGTTTTAAGGCTAATAATCTGTAACATAAATTCATGATTATAATTATAATGTTTTTTATATATTAAATCAATTCCATAAAACAAGCCTTAGTTATTTTTATAAGCCTTAATCCAAAGCATTATGTTCTAAACACAGAATAATTAGGACATAGAACATGAGAATATAAAACATAAAATGGATAATCATGTGCTAACCACTTGATTTTTAAACAAACAAAAGGTCAGCTGAGCTTTTTAGCCCCACTGACCTAATATTGTTTAATTCACTTTTATCCTCTTGTAATGGCCTTAAATGGGCATTTTTCCATACAAACACCGCATTTTGTACATTTACTCTGATCAATTACATGAGCTTCTTTCCTCTTTCCTGATATTGCATCTACAGGACAATTCCTGGCACATATCGTACAACCGGTACATATATCAGGATTAATCTTATATTGCAATAAAGCTTGACATACTCCTGCAGGACATCTTTTCTCTTTAATGTGAGCTTCGTATTCATCTCTGAAATATCTTATTGTCGATAGTACAGGGTTAGGTGCAGTTTGTCCCAAGGCACATAATGCAGTTTGCGAAATGTTTTTAGCCAGATTTTCCAGTCTTTCTAAATCTCCCTCTTCACCTTTACCATCAATAATCTTTTCCAAAATTTCATACATTCTCTTGGTGCCTTCTCTGCAAGGTGTACATTTCCCACAAGATTCGTCAACGGTAAAATCAAGGAAGAACCTTGCTATATCAACCATACAGTTATCTTCGTCCATAACGATAAGTCCACCGGAACCCATCATGGAACCAATTGCCTTTAGGTTTTCATAATCTATAGGTACATCAAAATGTTCAGCAGGTACACATCCACCTGATGGACCACCTGTTTGTGCTGCTTTAAATTTCTTACCGTTTGGGCAGCCGCCGCCTATTTCCTCTACAATCTCCCTCATGGTTGTACCCATTTCGATTTCAACCAAACCCGTATTGTGAATCTTACCGCCTAATGCGAATATTTTTGTACCCTTGGACTTTTCTGTTCCCATAGATGCAAACCATTCCGGACCTTTGTTAATTATATTACAAATATTTGCGTAAGTTTCAACATTATTAAGTAATGTGGGTTTGCCAAACAAACCTTTATTAGCAGGGAAAGGAGGTCTGGGTCTTGGTGCTCCTCTTTCACCTTCCATTGAAGCAATCAGTGCTGTTTCTTCACCGCATACAAACGCACCTGCTCCAAGCCTAATCTCAATATCAAAATCAAAACCTGTCCCTAAAATATTCTTCCCCAGTAAACCGTATTCCTTTGCCTGATTTATTGCTATTCCAAGACGTTTAACGGCTATCGGATATTCCGCTCTGACGTAAACATAACCTTGATTACCGCCAACAGCATAACCGGCTATTGTCATTGCTTCCAAAACAGCATGGGGGTCCCCTTCTAAAACACTTCTATCCATAAATGCTCCCGGGTCACCTTCATCAGCATTACATAAGACATATTTTACGTCACCTTTCGCTGCCGCTGCAAAACCCCATTTTACTCCTGTAGGAAAGCCGGCTCCTCCTCTTCCTTGGAGTCCGGATTGTTTTATAATATCGATAACTTCCTCAGGCTTAAGCTCTGTTAAACATTTTGTTAAGGCCTTATATCCGTCAAAAGCTATATACTCATCTATATCTTCGGGATTTATAATTCCGCAATTACGCAATGCAACTCTTTTTTGTTTTCTGTAGAAATCTACATCATTAATAGATTTTATCCTGTCTTCTACTACAGTTTCAGCATAGAGCAATCTTTTTACAATTCTACCCTTTACCAGATGCTCCTTAACTATTTCTTCTACATCTTCAGGCTTCACTTGGCTGTAGAAAGCTGCTTCAGGATAAATTATTACTATTGGACCTAGAGCACATAATCCAAAACACCCTGTTCTTTCTACAATGATTTCTTTTTCCAACCCATGTATCTTCAATTGCTCTTCAAAATTTTTTGCTATCTGCTCCGAATTCGAAGATGAACAACCGGTTCCTCTGCAAATCATGATATGGGAGCGATACATTTCCATTATACAATACCTCCTAGCAGTTAAATTAGTATATTCAACACTTATTACGCTTCAGTGCCTATAGTATATTCGTCAACAACCTTATCCTTCATAATATGCTCATTTACTATTCTAATTGCCTTTGAAGGATTTACTTTTACATAAGTTACTTTTTCCTGACCCGGTTTATAAACTTCAACAATAGGCTCATAAACACATAAACCTATACATCCCGTTTGTGCCACTATAACATCCGATAGATTATGTTTTTTAATTTCATCCATTATGGCTAATAAAACAGGTCTGGCACCTGCAGCAATACCGCATGTAGCCATTCCAACAACAACTCTCGTGCCTGTTTGGTCTTTCCTCAAGCTAATAGTTTCTAACGTCTTTTTTCTGATTTCCTCAAGCTCCTGAATTGTTTTCATAAAGTATCTGCACCTCCATTTAAACTTTTAAGACCTTCCTTTACTTGTTCTTCTATCCAAGTTATAACTTCCATCTCACTAATAGATACATCACCAAGAATTCTCTTTACTTCTCTAGTGTCAAAATTAAATTCTTTTTCGTTCTTTTTATGATTATATGAAAAATCTACCTCCGGATTGCATACTATAAGAATTTTAATAGTATCTGCCATATTTCCCAAAGGAGCCCTATCTATATGACTATGCTTTAGCCATGCAGTAATTCTAGTTCCTTTACCTTTCTTTGACTCAATCTTTAAATCTCCCTCGCATCTTTTTCCGGCGGCATAAAGCAATGGTATTCCTAAACCTACTTTTCTGCTTTTCCTTCTTGTTATAAAAGGATCCTTGATTTTTTCGGCATAATCTTCATCCATACCGCAACCATTATCTATTATTTCAATAATAAATAAGTCTGTGTCCAAGTCCTCTGTAATGTTTATGCTTACCAATGTTGAACCGGCTGCGATCGAATTTTGAACTACATCAAGAATATGAAGAGATAATTCTTTCATAACTTGTACCTATGTTGACTACTGGTACTTAGCCAGTATATCCGGTACATCTTCCGGTTTTACCTTACCATATACTTCTTCATCAATTGTTATTACGGGCGCTAACCCACAACATCCGACACACCTGGTATCAATCAAAGTAAACTTTTTGTCAAGTGTAGTTTCTCCGGGCTGTATGTCCAATTCTTTTTTCAACCTATCGTATACTTTTTGAATTCCTTGAACATAACAAGCCGTACCTAAACATACACTTATAGTATGTTCACCTTTCGGTTCCAATGTGAACCTGGAAAAAAACGTAGCTACACCATAAATTTCGGCTAATGGGACGTTTAACCCTTCCGATATTTTTCTTTGAGCCTCTTCCGGTATATAACCGAAAAGCTCTTGTGTTTCGTGGAGAACAGGCATTAATCCGCCTTGCACATGTTTAAATTCCTTTATAACATTGTCCAGTTTCTCCAATTTTTCTTTAAAATCAAGCTCATTCATTAAAGAGTTCCCTCCCTAAAATACATTATGTTTAATTGATAAAAAAATATCAATTAATAACTCTTTTAACATTGTAACACAAAGTAATTTAT
>JALNWH010000138.1 GCA_023230985.1 Bacillota bacterium | reverse complement strand
ATAAAACTAGATTATGGTATTCTTAGAGCTTCTAATTTAAAATGCATAAGTTCATAAATTAAGAATTACCAATTAAAAAGAGGGGGGTAGTATTAACTATTTTAACAAAAGCAGAAAATTATAAAAGTAAAAATAAAAAATAAAGGAGAGAAAGAAATGAAGAAACATTTATCGTTATTTATCGCATTAACTATCGTTTTTGGTTTAGTAAGCGGGCTCTCTATGGTAGTTTCCGCCGATGGGGATCATCAATGGGTTTTAGTTGAGACACACTATTTTCCTATACCTCCCGAAAACAATGAAGAAAGCAGCGGTTTGTGGAATTGTAAAAGCAGCATGGGGAATAACACAGCGGAATTAGAATCAATTATAAATGATCCTTATGACAAAACAAATTATAGTAATCTTCATGCCATATATAGATGGAGCGATTTACCTCAAGTTATACAGCCAAACGGAAGATTAGTTGTAAAGGTAGAACAGGAAGCAATAAAGAGAATATTTGGTAATAGGACTGATTCTCTTTACCCTTATATGAAATCGGATGCACCTGATCTTGAGTTGGGCTATGGAACAGCAATCAGTGAAGATGCAAAGATTATTCTTCCTAACGGGGTGGAGGAAGAATATGCCAGGTTTGGTTATGGCGGACATGAGCTGCTGCAAAGCAATGGCACATTTGATATGGTAATTGAGGATTTTGGAAAAGGCTATACGGAGAATCAAAGAAAAGGTGTTTATGTTGGCTTCTGGGGTGTGAAAAAATTAATGGGAGTTAGGTATGTCTACGAATGGCAGGAAAAAAGCAATACAACAAATCAATTTCCCCAAGAAACCATTATAAACATAGTATCAACACAGCCTACAACGCCGGTATCAACGGATACAGGAGCAGAGGCCTTTGAATCAGGGGCTAGATTAATGTGGCCATCAGTACAAAACATACTTGGCTACAGGCTTTATAGGTCAAAGAATCAAGGACAACTGGGCATATCTGTTACAGATTTTTATATAACAAGTACATCCTATGCTGATGTAAATGTAGAGCCAAATACTACCTATTATTACTCAGTAAAAACAGTATTAGCAGAGGCAAATCCATATCAGGGTATAGAGGAAAAACTGGGAGATGTAATAGCTACATTTGTTATAACCACAGGAAACGAAATATATAAACCGGGATATTTCAAGCATTTTATAATGCTAAAGCTTGACAGCCCTTATATGAGTATAGACGGAGTAGAAGAAGAAGTGGATCCGGGACGTGGAACTGCACCTATAGTTATAGCAGGGAGAACTATGGTTCCTATTAGAGCAGTAGTACAAGCCATGGGCGGAACTGTAGGCTGGGATGGAGCAACTAGCCTAATAACATTAGAAGCAAGAGGAAATAAAGTCGAGATGTGGCTTGGTAAGACGGATATAAAAGTAAACGGAGTAGCCAGAGAAATGGATATAGCCCCAGTTGCAAAGGATGGCAGAACCTATGTGCCTGTCAGATTTGCAGCAGAGAACCTAAACTGCAAAGTAGATTGGATAAACAGCACTAAAGAAGCAATCATCGTTTATGAGGAATAAATAATAAGCTTTTAAATTTGGAAAATAAAAAATGAAGGAAGAATAATACAAATAAAAATAGAGGAGAGAAAAAATGAAGAAATATTTATCAATATTTATCGCACTAAGCATCATATTTAGTTTAGTAAACGGACTCGCTATTGCAGTTTCAGCAGATGGCAATTATCAATGGGTACTGGTTGAGACACACTATTTCCCGATACCTCCCGAAAACAATGCTAAAAACGGTGGTTGGACCTATGCAGGAAGTATTGGCAATAACGCAGCTGAGTTGAAAGTAACTAATCCTAATGGAGTAGGTATGTACTCGTCAAGCGACCCAAGCAATCCTGCAAATCTTCATGCAAGATATTCATGGAGTAATCTGCCTAATGTTATACAAGGAAATGAAAAATTAGTAGTGAAGATGACTCAAGAAGTTATAAGTGATAGAGACGGTAATTATAGTATATCCTTAGAACCATACATGAAAACCGATTCACCCGACTTAGAACTTGGATATGGAACATCAAGCTCTGTGTCCACGAGAAATGTTTTTCCTGACGGAACAGAGATAAAGTATTTACGGTTTGGTTTTAGAGGGCCTGAGCTATGTCAAAGTAATTATACAATAGATATGATAATTGATAGCTTTGGCGAAGGCTTTAAAGATAATGATGAGAAAGCTGTTTTTATTGGATTCACTGGTCTAGAAAAATCTATGGGAGTAAAATACGTTTATGAGTGGAAAAAATCAGAGGAAACGGTAGATACATCTTCTAGTGAAACCATTATAAACATAGTATCAACACAGCCAACTCCATCGACTCCTAATCAAGCATTGGAAGGCTGGAGCCACACTGCTGACGTTATGCTAGGTAACCCTGGATATTTCAAAGTACAATATTACGATTATTCGGGAAGACATAATACAAGGGAAGAAACTTTCGCTAGTAGAAGAGGTTCACCAATAATACAAAGGGCAGAAAGAGGCAATTATAATGAAAACAATATGGGCACAGGATGGTTTTCAGGTAATCAAAGCACAATGCCCAACGGTATGAATAAAGCCTCTAAAATATGGGGATATTTCAAAGCACCTGAGACAGGCTCCTATAAATTTGGTTCCTTTTCTGATGATGGAGCATATGGTTATATAGTTGTAAATGGTAACAAAACAGAATTTGTTGATGACTGGAGAATTGCTGGACCAAATTATAGAAGTAACGGTGAATCATTTAATTTGAAAAAAGACGGCTACTATCCTATTTATTTAGAATGGTTTGAAGGAATGCCAACAGAAACTGCATCTATTTTCAGTTATAAATTAAATGATTCAAACTGGAGGGATGTAGGAGTGGAAATGTACCCTAGCGTTTCCAACACCCCCGGAGAAATAGCAGGAGAATATTTTGAACCGCCAAAAACACCGGAAGAAGTTCAAAAACCTGTTACACCTCCTGCAGCACCGGTATCAACGGATACAGGAGCGGAGGCCTTTGAATCAGGAGCAAGATTAATGTGGCCATCAGTACAGAATATACTTGGCTACAGGCTTTATAGGTCAAAGAATCAAGGACAACTGGGCATATCTGTTACAGATTTTTATATAACAAGTACATCCTATGCTGATGTAAACGTAGAACCTAATACTACCTATTATTACTCAGTAAAACCAGTATTAGCAGAGGCAAATCCATATCAGGGTATAGAGGAAAAGCTGGGGGATGTAATAGCTACATTTGTTATAACAACGGGAAATGAAATATATAAACCGGGATATTTCAAGCATTTTATAATGTTAAAACTTGACAGCCCCTATATGAGCATAGACGGAGTAGAAGAAGAAGTGGATCCGGGACGTGGAACTACGCCTATAGTATTAGCAGGCAGAACTATGGTTCCTATTAGAGCAGTAGTAGAAGCAATGGGCGGAACTGTAGGCTGGGATGGAGCAACTAGCCTAATAACATTAGAAGCAAGAGGAAATAAAGTTGAAATGTGGCTTGGGAAAACAGATATAAAAGTAAATGGTGCAACTAAAGAAATGGATATAGCCCCTGTTGCAAAGGACGGCAGAACCTATGTGCCTGTTAGATTTGCAGCAGAGAACCTGAACTGTAAAGTTGATTGGATAAACAGTACTAAAGAAGCAATAATCGTTTACGAAGAATAAGCCTGATTCTATACACAATCTATTGTAATCCATGTTTTAACTAGGGAAATTAATGCATTGGGAAAGCAAGATTCTTTGATCGTTATACACCTTCAGAATGATAGGTGGAGAGAGCGTATAGAATGACATTTGTATATAATTGATATTATTTTGCTAAAGGAGAAATGTGTTGTGGGAAGAATAAAGCAAAGGCTAAAATCTTACATTATTTCAATAACCTTGTTATATATATTTTTAATAATATTGTATATAAAAAGATTTAAGTATAGTGAAATCGATATTAGATTTGTCTTTGCTTTATTACATCTAGTAGTTTTTATAGTACTAATTCTATTTTTGAAGGAATATAAAAGGTATAGATTTGCTTTATTAATAATTGAAAACAAAATATTTGATATTCAGGCAGTGAAAGAAGACAGTTTTTCAGATAATAATATTGAATTTATAATATCGTGTTTTGGAATACTACTTGGAAGGAAAATTATAAAATTTAATGTAGAAGGTGTAAAATTAGAGGAAGTAAAGATATCTGACAAAGTAATAAGTATAACTTATGGGAAAGATAAAAAAAGCAGGAATATAAAATTGCTACATGGTACAATTGAAAATAAGAAAATAAAAGAAATAGCCGAAAAGTTTCAATTTGAAACCGGTATTAACCCTTTAATTTTAGATTAATATCATTTAGTTTTTTTAAACATTATGTTAAAATCTAACTTAATATGAAATCTGAAATAATATTGAAAGGAGAACATTTATGGGTTCGGGAAAACTTCCATCTTTTAAGCAAATACCACCTTGAATGTTTATATATGTCATACTGGCAGTAGGATATGGTATATATGCCTTAGTAAAATACTTTATTAGAAAAGGCGGTTTTTAGTTGTATGAGACTGTTTCTCCGGGTTGATCCGAGTTAAATATGACACCTCACCCAAAATGGGCGAGGTGTTTTGTTCCAAAATCAGAGGGCGACGAATCATCGCCCTCTATGTTAGAGTATAATTTTAATTGGCAAAACAACAAAAAAATAAAAAGAAGGGGAAAACCCCTTCCCAACATACAAAAATACCTGTAAAATTTAATTTGCACAAAAAACTAACAGGAGGTTTGT
>JALNWH010000137.1 GCA_023230985.1 Bacillota bacterium | reverse complement strand
ACGGTAGCCGGAGAAGTATCCGTAACAGCCAATGACTTCGATATTCGAGGTTTATCAGCTGCAACGGACACGGTAAGTGTAGAAGGAACAGTAACAGCAGCTATAGGAGACACGGTGACGGTAAGTGTTGCGGGACACGGTTTTACAATGTCCAGTCTGACGATCAATCTTGATGATGCAAATCTGACAAACACTGAATTCAACTTTGATACTTCACAGATGAATCAGTATTCCTTCTATATTGTCAATACAGGCACCGCAACAATTTCTGCAAGGCTGCAAGTAAGCCCTACAACCACTGAAACTTATTATACACCGGATAAGTCTGCAGAAATCACATTGACACAAGATGAATCAACAGTATTGGTTCCGGCATTCTTCATGAATTACACTAGAATCCAAGTCCAAAGCTCAGAAACAGCGACCGCTGAGGTTTACTTCAACGGACAAAATTAGCACGCGGGTGGGATAATTTGCAGGTGGGTTACCACCTGCTACATATAGAAATATTATATAAAAGAATTAGTTTTAGTCTTGATAAACAATCTATGAGAGGTGACCTAAATGGGAAAATCATTAAGTATCTGTATGATAGTTAAAAATGAAGAAAGAAATATTGAAAGATGCCTGCAAAGCATTCACCATATAGCTGATGAAATAATTGTAGTGGATACAGGCTCTACAGATAATACAAAAATTATTGCTTCGAAATATAATGCCAAAATTTATGATTTTCAATGGGTTGATGATTTTAGCAAAGCAAGAAATTATTCTATTGAAAAAGCAAAATGTGATTGGATTTTAATACTGGATGGTGATGATGAGTTTGAAAAGCGTGATGGCAGCCGATTGCTGGAATTGATTAATAGAAAAGATGCGGCGGATATATACATTTTTAATACAATTTGTTATGTGGGGGAAAAAGCAGGTAACGAAAAAATCTTAAATGTAAATATCAGGTTGTTTAAAAACATTCCTGAACTTAGATATCAAGGACGAATACATGAATCTGTGGTATCTAAAAAAACTGATACAAAAATGGAAACTGCAGAAATAACTGTATATCACTATGGGTATTTGAATGTTTATGTGAAAGAGCAGGAAAAAAGAAAAAGGAATATGAGGATTTTAAAAAAACAGCTAGAGGAGCAACCTGAAAATCCTTATTTTTTATTTTGTATGGGAAATGAATATTTTGCACTGGGTTTAGTAGAAAAGTCCTTGGAATACTTTAATTCATCATTTGAAAAATGCAACAAAAAAGATATATATGTTCCAAAACTGTTAATTAGAATCATAATGGCATATCAGCTTCTTAAAGACTATAATAAAGCAATTTTTTATATAGATAAAGCCTTATCCTTATACCCTAATTATACTGATGTTGAGTATATAAGAGGTTCTATTTATCATAGCAAAGGCATTGTCACAAAAGCCATAAAATGCTTTAAAAAATGCTTGGAAATGTCTGAACCGCCGGCAGTGTTGAATTTTATTATAGGCGTGGGAACTTATAAAGCCCATTATGCATTAGGATGTATATATCACCAAATGGAGGACTATTCAGAAGCACTATTGCACTATAATCAAGCTTTAATTATAAAGCCGGATTATTATGATGCTATTTATTCAATAGGCGGGATTTTGGCTGTAACATCTATTAATGATAATGAATTTAAAGAGAAATTATTGAAGTTTTTTGATACTAATATGCCTAATAACTGTGCAATGATTGCAGATATCTCTTATTTACAAAAAAAATATGAAATGACCATAGAATTTATAGAAAAAGCAAGGCAGAAAGGCTTATATAATGAAAGTTTGCATCTGCTAAAAGCACAAAGTTACTTTTACTTAAAAGAGTATGAAAAATCTATTGAGATCTTTTCCCTTGTAAGTGATAAAAGCATTTACCATACTAAGGCAAAGACCTATCATTGCCTTAGCCTTTTGTTATGTGAGAAGTTCGAGGATGCGGAAAACATTATAAAGGTTTTGGAACACGAAGAAGACTTTAAACTTAAGCATAAGGCATTTAATTGTTTGGCTTCTATCCTCAGCAACGGTAAAAAGGTTAGTTTCGATGAGGAACAAAAGGCTTCCGATGCTTTATTAAATAATATTTTTGAGATTCTTGATTTAATTCTAGGCACTAAAGAATTTGATAAATTTGAAAAAGCTTTAGGAATGTTGAATTGTATTGATAATGATAAATCATTGCTGCTGCTTGCAAAGCTCTATAATAAACATGGTTTTATAGAAATGGCCTCAAAGGAAATTATTCGTTCAATAAAGGTGTTCGATAAGATCGACGGAGAAACGGCTTTTATATTGAACAAAAGCTTTTCCATGATAAACAGTAAAAAGATTTCCGTTTAGAATTAATGAAGGGGGTGAAAAAAATGATAATAACAAAAAAGATTTTTCCTATAGCAGATACCTATATTGATTCCCATAAACCCGATGAAAACTTTGGTAATTCCTCTACTGCATGGGTAGGTACAATGGATTCTGCTAACGAATATAAATACCTTATAAAATTCAATTTGGATAGCATTCCTTTTAATGCAGAAATACTATCCTGCACTTTGAGGCTATATATTGATTTTGTTCAAAATGAGAACGTTGAGGGAATTTTCACTCCTTATCTAATTGATTCAGACTGGAACTATAATACTGTTACTTGGAATACACAACCGATGATAAATGGAGCAGTTCATTCCCCGGGAATAGCTATCGGAGGAGTTGGCATGTATTCATGGGATATTACGAACTTGTTTGAGGAATGGTTTAACGGTGATTCTATTAACTATGGGGCTTTGCTGATGGATGACGGGCAGTTGAATAATGATAATAAAAGGCTGATAAGTTCAAGTTACAGCTCCTGTGCTTATGGTCATTGCAAGCCTTTTGTTATTGTGCAGTATAGACTGCCGTCTTGTTGCTGTTCCTCCTTTATATTAGGAAGAAAATTCAGGGAACAACTATTTGATGTTACGACGACTGATAATTATCAAACTACTAATGGGTATAATACTTCACAGCAGTTTAATACAACAATATTTGTAAAGAATGTGGGTTTAAATCCTGCAGAGGTATTTGTTGAAGTAAGCCCAAATAATATAGACTATGTTGTTGACGGTATTGTTTATGAAGTCGCTCCGGGAGAAATTATCCCTCTTGTGGCTATGCATTTTGCAAAGTATGTTCACCTTGCATACAGATCAAAAGTTGTCGGCGAAAACACTACTTTGGAAGTCACAATACAATCACAAGTATAAGTTTTTATATAAAAAGCACACAGTTTCATTATAGATTCATATATCCCCGCATTCTTATTATTAAGGATATGGGGATATGACTTTATTTTTGATATTGTGCAAACATATGCAAAAGTATTTTTATTCATATGTACAAAATATAAAGTATATTATACAATAAACAATGTGACAATAATTTATTAAGTGATATTGTTTGATTAGGGGGATGATATAATGTTTCATAAGACATTAAAGGATCACGTATATGATTATATATCCAAAAAAATAAATGACAGTACGTTAAAACCCAATGAAAGAATTAATGAAAACAGAATTAGTGAAGATTTGGAAGTTAGCAGGACGCCTGTTAGAGAAGCTTTAATGCAGCTTGCCAGCGAAGGGTATTTGGAAAAGACCCCCAGAAAGGGCTTTATTGTTAAGGAATTAAGCCTAGATCGTGTTAAAAATTTATATGCTATTATAGGAAGTTTGGAAGCTTTAGCTGCATCATTTGCAATTGATAAGCTAACTAATGAAGATATGCAGGATATGGAAAAAGTATTATTAAAAACAGATAAGGCTATATCTGATATGGACTACTCTAAATATTATAAGCTGCAAGCAGAATTTCATAATATATTTATTAAAGCCGCTGATAACGAAGAATTATTGGAACTCTTAACCTCCTTAAAGAGAAATTTTATTAGACAGACTTATATTACCGATAAAGAACAAGTAGATACGTTATTAAAGGTTGTTCAGGAAACTCACAAAGAACACTGGGTAATATATAGACTATTTAAGGAAAAGAAAGGCGAGGAGTTAGAAAAATATTTGCGCGATGTCCATTGGAATGTAAGGTATGCAAAATATGATTCCATGATATAATTCCTTTTTCAAATAAAGAATAGTTTAAAAGTTTCTATAAACAATAATTGTAGAAGCTTTTTTTATTTTGTAAATTTCTGCTTTATTAATATAGGGGTGCGGATGTTTTTTTGGACATTTAAACGGTAAAACTTAAACTTTTTCTATGATTCAATGAACTCATTCCACCAAGTGATAGTTTAATCCTTTTTTTAGCATACCATTTTATATATTTGTTATGTATATCTATAAGTTGCTCTATAGTTATACCGACTCGAGAATGCCATAAAACATCTCATTTTTCAATCTGCAAAAAAACCTTTATAGGCTGCATTATCAGGCGAGCATTCTTTCTTAGATGTAGATCTTATTAGATTGGCCCTTTCTATACGTTCAATCCAGCCAGGCTAGGGATAATGACAGCCACAATCAGTATTATACCGAATTCAGCATAATACTGACCATACCGAAGAAAAACTATGCCAAAAATTTATATTAACTATTTTGGTTGATTATGATATTATATTTTTTTAAAGACGATCAAATAGTTGTGCAGTAGATATATCAGGATATTGTTTAAGCCATGCCAGTATTTCTTCATGATATCTTAAGATTTTTGATGTTTATATACATTTTCCATCCTTCTTCTATTTTCAAAGTTCGAGCTCCTTCCTGTATAATCTGAATTGACTGTACAGAAAGTCAATTGTATTTGATAGTTTCTTTTTGAGAAATGATTTT
>JALNWH010000136.1 GCA_023230985.1 Bacillota bacterium | reverse complement strand
ATCGGCTTTAAATATAAAGTACCGGTTTATATCGGTTCAAGTCATAAAAACAATATTGGAACATATATTAAGGAGTACAACAGAGAAATGGAACAAAAAGTCATAACCGGATTGAGTGTCAATGATAATGTACTGATGGTTACAATTAACCGTCTCTTTTATTCACCTGACAATGTTTCTGAAATTTTCAGCAGATTAGCCAGTCGTGATGTAAATGTAGATATGATTAGTCAAGCATCACCTAACGGCGGCTATGTAGATATTTCTTTTACAACACCTAAAGAGGATGAATATATTGTAGATGAGGTTATTAATGAATTGATTACAAATATACATGATATAAAAGTACAAAAAGATTCTGATATTACAAAGCTGTCTGTAGTAGGTATAGGAATGAGAAATGAAACTGGAGTTGCTTCTAAAATATTTAAACTCTTCGCAAATAACAGCATTAGCTTTAAACAAGTGACTACTTCTGAAATTAGTATTTCTTATACAATTAATGCGGCAGATAAACAAAAAGCAATAAACGCTATTTGTGAGGCTTTTAACCTATAATTTAAAAATTAAGGAGTGATTTAAATGACGTTATTCAGAGGATCAGGTGTTGCTCTTGTCACACCTTTTACTGATAACAAAGTTAACTATAATAAAATTGAAGAACTAATCGAATGGCATATTGAGAATAGTACAGATGCCATAATCATATGTGGCACAACCGGTGAAGCTTCCACTATGACAAAGGAAGAAAGAAAAGAAGCTATAAGATTTACAGTAGAAAAAGTCGGAGGTAGGATTCCTGTAATTGCAGGTACAGGCGGTAACAATACAGCTGATGTAATTGAAATAAGTAAATATGCTGAAAGTGTCAAAGCGGACGGGCTTTTAATCGTAACGCCCTATTATAATAAAACTACACAAAAGGGCTTAATTCAGCACTTTACTGCTATTGCAGATGAGGTAAACATCCCCATCATAATGTACAATGTCCCGGGAAGAACAGGATTAAATCTGCTTCCCAAAACAGTTGCAGAATTGGCAAAGCATCCTAATATTCGAGGAGTTAAAGAAGCCAGCGGTGATATAAGTCAGATTGCGGAGATAGCAAGACTTTGCCCCGATGACTTTCATATCTATTCCGGAAATGACGATCAGGTAGTACCTATACTTTCCCTTGGCGGTTCCGGTGTCATATCCGTTATTGCAAATATAATGCCTAAGGAAACCCACGATATGGTGTATAGTTTCTTGGAAGGAAGAGTCGAGGAATCTAGGAAACTGCAGCTGGGCATGGTAAATTTGATTAAATCTTTATTTATTGAAACAAATCCTATACCGGTTAAAACAGCTATGAATCTAATTGGTATGGAAGCAGGAGAACTTAGACTTCCACTTGTCGAGATGGAAGATAAAAATAGGGAAATATTAATAAACGACTTGCAGGTTATGGGATTTAACCTATAGGAGGCTAAAATGATTAAAGTTATTGTTTACGGTTCCAATGGAAAGATGGGGCAGGTACTAAGTAATCAAATAAACAATGAAAGTGATATAAAAATTGTAGCCGGTATAGATAGAACAACAGATAAAGAAAAGAATGTTTATCCGGTATATGAGAATCCTTATGAATATAAAGGAGAGGTCGATATCATAATAGATTTTTCTCATCCATCCAATCTGGCAAAAATACTTGAATATTCATCGGATAGAAAAGTACCTTTAGTAATTGCTACAACAGGGTTTTCTGAGGAACAGTTTAATCTATTATTAGAAGCATCAAAAGAGCTGCCTATTCTTCATTCTTCAAATATGTCTTTGGGAATTAATGCAATTTCAATGGTTTTAAAAGAAATAAGCCGCTTCTTGGGTGACAACTTTGATATTGAAATCATTGAAAAACACCATAATAAGAAAGTTGATGCCCCCAGTGGAACCGCTTATCTACTGGCTAATGTTATTAACAAAGCATTAGATAATAAAAAAGAATATATATTTGGCCGGGAAGGCGGAAATGCCAAAAGACATGAAAAAGAAATAGGTATTCATGCTATACGAGGTGGTACTATACCGGGGGAACATACGGTTATCTTTGCCGGCTTAGATGAAGTAATTGAAATAAAACATGAAGCTCTGTCCAAAAATATCTTTGCCCAAGGTGCTATTAAAGCTGCACGCTTTATTATCAATGCAAAGCCGGGATTCTATAATATGGACGATATATTTTAAAACAAAAAGCCCTGTAAAAGAGTAATTGCAACTTTTCTACAGGGCTTTTATATTTTTAGATAAGGACTCCGTCTTTAATAGTAGCAGTAATAGGGTAAACCTCCCATCTAGGCTCTCCCTCACAAATGTCTGCTACAGCAGTTTTATATAATTCCGATTTTAAATAATTGTCTATATCTTCTTGAGATTCCCAAATCAGAACAGCACCTTGATCAAGGTTCTCGGGATTCATAAAAAATGTCTTTTCTTTCAATCCGGGTACCTTGGCATATTCTTTTACCAGATTACCCAAATGAGCTTTAACAGCTTCTTGATTCATGCTGCTTTTTACTTCATCTTTTAGCTTAAATAAAATCATGCTAACTAACATTCTCATTACCCCTTTCTTAATATGTAATTTTTATAAATTAATATGTCAAATGTTTTTATTTGTCAATTCTATTATATCCTTTATATATTCATACATCAAGAATTTCCTTCACCATTAAAAGCCCCAAGCATATGATAATATTATAAATCTATTAAAGGAGTAATCAAAATGTATCAAAATCATAAGTTTAAATGTCCATATATGGAAAGCTGTGAAGACTATATTAACTCATGTCCTTATTATATGGCTCCGACTATGTCACATCAAGATTTCTTAGGCGAATATCAATTTCCGAATCCTGATTTTATATATCCCGTAGAAGCTGAATATGATATGAGATTAACAGATTATGGCCAAGAACCTTTTGTTATTAATATTGAAGATGCAACTGAACGTAATAGAAATTTTCGGACTGCATTATGGACGGGCAAACATTTACAGCTTACTTTAATGAGTATTAATCCGGGTGAAGATGTGGGGCTTGAGGTTCATCCAAATACAGATCAATTTATTCGTATCGAAGAAGGCCAAGGACAAGTGCAAATGGGTGATAGAAAGGATAGATTGGATTTTCAAAGAAATGTTAAAGAGGATGATGTAGTTCTTATTCCTGCAGGAAAGTGGCATAATCTTATTAATACAGGTCGCAAGCCCATTAAACTTTATTCTATTTATGCACCTCCCGAGCACCCCCGCGGTACTATCCATAGAACTAAAGCAGAGGCTGAAGCAGCTGAAAGAGCACAAAGCCGCTGAAATTCAAGCATTATAACAATTCTACTTATACTCCTTGCTGCTTGTATAATACAAAACTAGCAGCAAGGAACCTATTTAATCGCTTATGAATATAGGTTTAATACCTGTTTCGTAATATAGCCTTTTCGAAAAATCATCTAAGATAGTTGGCTCAATAAAAGGGCGTACAAATTTAATATTTTTTATTTGTTTTCCTTTCCCATAAGCAAATAAAAAATAATCCGGTCCTATTTCTACAGATTTTAACTGTATTCCTTTTTGATTGAATCGAATAATTCTATCTTCAAAAAGTATACCGAAATATGAGATATAAAACTCTGTTGTTTCAGCTTTATTTTTACCTGTTTCATCATACATATCCCTTATAATATATGTGTTAAGCCTTAGAATAGAATTTTCAATAATAAGCTTGGCAGAATTATGCTTTTTATATTTATGAATAAGCAATCTCACCAAAATGGCCATTCCAAGAATTGAAATTATAGTACTAATTTGTTCAGCAAATTTTTGCTTCATATTTATTAAGAATATAAATAAAATAACTGAAAATAAACCTAAAATGGCAAATGTAATATAAATAATATTCTTTTTTCTTAAAACATCCATTTTTATTATTACTCCTATCTTGCGGCCTATGGTGATAATTATAACCGTTTACACTAATTTCAATTGGTTAATTTTAAAGCTTTATTTCCCTATTATTTTTATAGTACTCGGCCAAACCTTCTCATATTGTTAAAAAAACATTAAAATAGCAGACGCTAAAGTCCCTATAAAGCATGTTTTGAAACATGTTATTAATACCACCGGATTTTTACGCAAGGAAAATTTATACATCCAATTATAACTTCCTGACTTATCTATTGTAATGTTATTATTTTTATTAATAGTTGCTTTTTCTACCCCTGTATTTCCAATATTTCCGGTTTCATACCTTTCATCCAATTTTTTAGTACTAAGAGTATTCAATAGGAACCCTCTTGAAATCTATATTATTCAATATAAGCATATTCAGGCGATTGATAGTCGCGCTTTCAACAATATAGTTACAATAAATAGTGTAGGGGCGGCGACTCGCCGCCCACTGATCTCCTGTTTTTATTTATTCCTCATAAACAATGATTGCTTCTTTGGTACTGTTTATCCAGTCAACTTTGCAATTAAGATTTTCTGCGGCAAATCTGACAGGTACATAGGTTCTACCGTCTTTTGCTACGGGTGCTATATCCATTTCTTTGGTCATGCCATTTACCTTTATATCTGTTTTACCAAGCCACATCTCTACTTTATTTCCTCTTGCTTCTAATGTTATTTTACTTGTACCTTGATCCCAGCCTACTGTACCGCCCATTGCTTCTACTACCGCCCTTATGGGTACCATAGTCCTACCTGCCAAAATTATCGGGCATGTTCCTCTTCCGGGATCTACTTCTTGTTCTACTCCATCTATGCTCATATAAGGGCTATCAAGTTTTAGCATTATAAAATGTTTAAAAAACCCGGGTTTATATATTTCACTTCCCGTCGTCACAACAAAAGTTGCTATTACATCTCCTAATTTTTCTTCTATGTCT
>JALNWH010000135.1 GCA_023230985.1 Bacillota bacterium | reverse complement strand
GGCATAAGCGGAATGAGGGGAATTTAAGGAACTAATAATACTAATTTTATTTATTATTTTCATTATTGTCAATTATGTCTTCCTTTTTTTTATTTAATAAAGGTAAATAATATATGCCCGGAATAATAATAAAATACGCATACCATACTTCCCTCGAACCTAAATTTTTGAAAATTCCATATGAAAGTATTGATAGCATTGCCAATATAAAATAATACCTGTAATTCCCTTGCATATAATTCAGTTCATTTTTTAAAAAAACAATTATGATTGAAAGAAAAAAAATAAATCCAATAATACCGGTTACTGCTAGTTTATTCATCCAGTATAAATGACCTCCTAATGGGTTATACCCATTGTTTGTAATATCATTTTGAAAAAAACATCCTAAAAAAGGGCTATTTTTAAAGACTTTTAATAACATAGGGAAACGCTCTGCTCTTCCGGCTACTGCATTATCGGAGTGATTTACTTGTCCTCCTTTTTCTATATATACAGCTAACTCCGTCATTTTAAAACTAACTTCTTCTAAGTTACTTGTATTTTTACTTAGATTATTTAGAGTTTTTACATACACATTATTTGGGATTGATACAACTATTAATGATAGTGCAATTAATATAATAATTGTTCTTTTTCTATTTTTTGCACTTATAAAAGCCATTACAGTAAATAATAAAACAAACAATATATTGGCAAAAACTTGCATACGAACAACAACAATAATGCATAAACTTATTAGAATTAATATAATCCATTTTTTATAATTAATTAAATGGTTATTTTTATAATAATAAATTAAAATCGGAACCAATGCGGTAAATACAACTGTCATAAATATATTTGCCGCTCCATAGCTATACATAATTTGTCTTGCCATATCAGCATCAAATGATTCTACAAAATTTAACCTAATATACATTGGATTTATTATCGTAGTGATGATTGTTAAAACAGAAGTTATTAGTATAAAAATTAGTACAAATCTTATAATTTTCGCAAAACCCATATAATCTTTTGTTCTGTTTATATACGTAATAATAGAAGCCCCCACAGCTATTACATAAATTTCATTCCATAAAGACGTAATATTCCATTCATTCATTTGGGCCCATGCTGTTGTTAACATAATCCATAAAAACAATGCATAAAAATAAATAAGAAGCATTAACTTACCAAATAAAATTTTAGGATTAAACAAAAGCAAAGAAATTGCCCATACTATTACCCATAAATGATGGCTCCCTATATATGCCGGCAATCGATAGTATACGATAGGCAAATAGGTTGTTATCATTAATAGCATAATGATAATGCGAAAATAATATTCTATTTTGAACTTAAACATGTTTGTTACATAAACTATTTATGATTCTAATTCCTTTATTCCACAAACGCTTATATAAAGGAGTAGAATGATAAATATAGGTATTAAAATGATGCATATCATATTCTTTCCAATATTCTATAGTGGAAGGATGTTTTTGCACACTGAATGTTTCGTCATAAGACATATTATGAACAGCCGTGGCTCCTTTGGCATGTAAGCCGTAAATACCTATATTAGAAGTGAGATGAACACGGGGAAGAATTGCTAACTTATTGGCAACTCGATTGATGTACAAAAACATAAAATCCCATGTATTGTTTCCGATTCCCCTTTTTCTCATGCGTGAAAACAGTTTTTTATAATACCTGGCTTCCTTGGTTGTGTTTGTAATTGTCTTCAGAAATTTTAATTTCAAATGTTCTTTCTTAATTTCTACATTTAAATCAAAATTCTGCCATACCCTGCGCCACGTTCCCCATCCCCAAGAATGACCATATTTAGCAAAAAAGTAATCAATATTATTTGGTGTAGACAATGGTGTTCCATTGCACCCACTCACCATGCATATATTCGGCTCATCCTTGTATTTAATCAACATTGCTTGCATAAAATTAAAAAATGATAAAGGAGCAATGATATCATCTTCCAAAACAATGACGTATTCTTCCTGTTTCAGCACCCAAGCAATGGCAGAGGAAACCGTAATTTCTGCTCCTTTGTTTTCTGTATGAAACCTATAATGGGTTTCACATTCCCAATCTATCTTTTGTACGATGGCTTTTACATCCTCTACCAAATCCGCTTCTCCTTCTTTATCTGCACGAGGACCATCAATGGCTACATAAAGTTTCGCAGGTTGTGCTTGACGTACAAATTCAAAACTTTGACGAATTACTTCCGGACGATTAAAGCCTATCACTAAAACCGGAACTTCTATCTTTATCTCTTTCATTATGCTTCTGCTTTTAATTGTTTTCTTTTATAATATATCCACAATAGCGTTCCGCTTAAAATATAAAACAAAGCCGAGAACACCCTTGTAATATTTGCTCCTTTGAACTGAAAATAATGTATCATCAGATAATAAACTACTATACAAAACACCCCCATCATAATGTTGCGCCACATCACCAATTTGGTTGCCCCATAGGCCGTAAACAATTGTTCATAAATGCCCCCCACTTGCATAAAAAAAATGCCGATAACAAATATATTCGCATAGGTGCTTGCATAGGTATAACGTCCTGCCGTTAGAAAAGCAACGATGGGTTCGGAAATTAGAATAAATAATACACTTATTACAGCTATTACAACTATGTATAATCTTACATACTTTTTGTATTGTCTGTGTTTTTTTTGGGCAATCAAGCGGTATAAATCCGGTTCAAAGCTTTGGTACAATGCGAGAAAAAAAGCGGAGACAAAACCGGAAATGGTTAATCCTATGCTGTAATAACCGTATTCAGACACATTGCCCAATCGTTCCAAAAACAATTTATCGATATTGCCTATGGGATAATAGGCATAAGCACCAATAATAAGCGGAATGCAATACTTGAGTGCCGAAATGATTTTCTTTTTTTCAATATGTAAAGAAAAATTGTATTTTTTTTGCCGGATTAAAATTCCGAGTGATAAAACACCTACAATAATAACTCCCACCAGTGCTCCACTCATTTTTCCTACGGCACCTCCTTGTAGCGTAACCACAAAATATAAGCTAAATCCAGTATTTAACACAATTTGCAATACATTGATAAGAAAAAAACGCAAGCCTTGTTTGTGTACTCTACATTCCAATAAATAAAAAGTTTTGAATTTTTCAAAAAACAAATTCATTAAAACGATGAGGATAAAAGGCATGAGAGGAAATACTACTTCCGCCAAATGAAAATAAAAACGGAGTGCAACATAGGCAATAAGCGCAATGATACTATTGCTGATGTTTAAAAAATTCATTATAAAACTAAGGTTTTTATGTCCTTCTTCTCCCGTTTCTTTATTCCAATACCTCGCCATATAATAAAAGGGCAAACTCATGGAAAATAAAGGATAAATAATAGCTTGAATTGCTCCAAAATATCCGATAACCGCGAAATCTTCCAACTCTAAATATCTTGAAAAAATAGGTTGGGTAAAAATTGCGATTAAAAATGACAGAAAAGTTCCTCCAAAATAATAAAAGCTATTGAAGAGGTTTTTACTGATATTTTTATTTTTAATAATATCAGCAAATTTATAAAGTACATTCTTTTTATAAATTTCCATTTCTCTTTATCCTATATTTTATATTATTTTCAAGATTTATTTCTGCTACAATACTAAATTTATTTTATATATTTCATATATTCCTTCCAATCACCTATGTCTGTCCAGGCTTTTTCACTGACCGGAAAACAACCTACCCTACCTCCTCGTTGTAGTATAGCTTGCATTAAATCGGTAATATTGAAATAGCTATGTTCCGGTATTTCCTGCAAAAGGTGGGGTTCTAACACATACATGCCGGTATTTATTTGAAAGTTTACTTCCGGTTTTTCTTTGATATCCACCAATAAACCGTCTGTTCCGGTTTCGACGATGCCGTAGGGGATGGCAACACTTTTTAAAGCCGTAACCAAGGTCAATTCATTGTTATTTTCACGGTGATAGCTTAAAATCTGCGAATAATCCTCTTTGATAAGGATGTCGCAATTTGAAACAAAAAAAGTTTCGTGTATCTTATCTTTTAAAAGGGTTAAACTCCCTGCCGTTCCCAAGGGCTTGTCTTCTGTAAAAAATTCCAGACGATAATCCGCATTGTGTTGCTGTTCCAAATAGGACTGTATAAATTCAGCTTTATAGTTCAAGGACAGGAGAAAGCGATGCGAACCGCAAGCCACAAATTTATCCATAATGTCTTCGATAATGGTTTTTTCTCCCACGGGTATCAAGGGCTTGGGTAATACATTGGTCAAGGGTTTTAAGCGGGTACCTTTTCCCCCTGCCATAATCACTACCGGCAAATCAAAAGGAGTTTGGCATAAAACTAAGGATTCGTCAATAATATCTTCCCAAAAAATTACGTCTTTCAATACTCCGGTTGCATCTACTACAGGCATGCATTCCATGCGATATTGCATCATGGTAGCCTTGATTTCTGCTGATGACTGTTGAGTGGTGGCAGATTTATAGTTTTCCCGAAGAATAGTTTCTATCTGCTGACTTAAATCCACTTGTTTGATAATGGCTCGCTGAATATCGCCTATACTTACGATGCCTTTGAATGTTGTGTTGTCAAATACCAATAATAATTTTTTTCCGCCGGCATCCATGTGTTTGAATGCCGTAAGGATGGAATCACTTGTTTTTATACTGATTGCCTGTATTCGAGTATTCATTGTATTTATATTTCTCTATATCCCAATAATTTTATAGCATGTTTTTGATACGAAAGCGGATGATTTGCTTTCCACTGTTCAACAACATTATCATATACTTTTTGATTATATATTTTTTTACCTATATGAAAATCAAATGTTGTTTTGGAAAAGTTTTTTTTAAATTTCAACAAACTATCATCAGTTGAACCTGTACGTCCCCCTCCGAAATGAAATAATTCCGCTCCCAGTTTTTGAGCCAATTTAACCGCTTCATCCAATAAAAAATTGTTTACCGAATTATCTGCTTCTTGTATTCTTC
>JALNWH010000134.1 GCA_023230985.1 Bacillota bacterium | reverse complement strand
AGGATTAGTTGCGTCAACTGTTTGAGCGAAGCGAGTTTTGGCGCAACCCGGAACAAGCTTACAGATTATTTGCCTTGGAACCCAGCAATCGAATCAAATGATATATGCTTTGATATAACCGAATGTAGCTATTAAGCTTATATATTTGATTTAAATAGCGTTGTTGGTGAAAGGTGAAACTCAGCAATTGTAGCAAATGTAATAGGCGCTTATTAGAAATAGTTAAGATCTGAACTATAACACATTTGTTATAAAACAATAACATTTTAAGAATATTGTTTGACATATTGTAATAAATTTTATATAATAAAAGAAACAGAACAAGTGTTCGCATGAAAGGAGTGTAGCAGTTTACTGCGTTTTATGAATGATAAGAAAAAAGCTTTAGAACTTGCCATTGGCCAAGTTGAAAGACAATTTGGCAAAGGTTCTATAATGAAATTAGGGGAAAATGTTAAATTAAATGTAGATTTTATTTCTACAGGATCCTTGGATTTAGATATTGCACTAGGAATAGGCGGTGTTCCTAGAGGTAGAGTAGTTGAAGTATTTGGCCCTGAATCTTCCGGTAAAACTACTGTTGCTTTACATATGATTGCTGAGGCTCAAAGAAATGGCGGTGAAGCTGCTTTCATAGATGCTGAACATGCTTTGGATCCTATTTATGCAAAAAAAATAGGTGTGGATATTGACAATTTAATAGTATCTCAACCGGATACCGGTGAACAAGCTCTTGAAATTTGTGAGACATTAGTCAGAAGTGGAGCTATAGATATAATAGTTATTGATTCTGTAGCGGCCTTAGTTCCGAAAGCTGAAATAGATGGCGAAATGGGTGATTCACATGTCGGCCTACAAGCGCGTTTGATGTCTCAAGCTTTGAGAAAACTTGCAGGTGCTATTAGTAAGTCCAAGACGACTGCTGTTTTTATTAATCAATTAAGAGAAAAAGTAGGCATTATGTTCGGTAATCCGGAAGTTACTCCGGGAGGTAAGGCATTGAAGTTTTATTCGTCTGTTAGGCTAGATGTAAGAAGAATTGATAGTATTAAACAGGGAAACGAGATTATTGGTAATAGAACAAGAGTCAAAGTAGTAAAAAATAAAGTAGCACCACCTTTTAAACAAGCAGAATTTGATATAATTTATGGGGAAGGAATCTCAAAGGAAGGCAGCATTTTAGATGTAGCTGTTAATAATGATATTATATTAAAAAGCGGTTCTTGGTATTCATATGGTGATACGAGAATCGGGCAAGGCCGCGAAAATGCTAGGCAGTACTTAAAAGAAAATCCATCTATTACAAAAGAAATAGAAAATAAAGTTAGAGAATCATGTAATTTAAAGCTTGTTAAAGAAGCAAGTTCCACTGAGGACGACGTACCTACAAAAAAATAAATAGAAGAAATATAAACGGCGCATTATGATATAATATCTTAATGCGCCGTTCGCATTGAATTATTATGGAGTGAGAATTATGATTATCACTGAAATAAAAAATAAGAAAAATGGAACAGAATATGAGATTTATATAGATGATTCGCAAAAACTTATTCTGGATATAAGCTTGGTTATGAAATATGGAATAAAAAAAGAGTTGGTTATTGATGAAGAATTTCTGAATATATTAAATGCTGAAGCTAATTACAAAAGTGCATATGAGTATTCAATAAGACTGCTTACACTAAAAGATAGAGTGTCAAGTGAAATAGTGAACAAGTTAATACAAAGAAACTATAGCCAAGAAACTATTGATATGGTATTGGCTAAACTTATAGATTTAGGTTATATTGACGATGAAAAATATATTGAAAACTGGTTAAAACTAAAAAGTAAAGCGCCGGGAATGAGTAAAAGGACTTTGTATTATAAACTATTACGTAAAGGTGTTGATAGAAATATACTGGAAAATAAATTTAAAGAATTGGATATAGATGAATTTGATACTGCTTTTTTAGCAGCAGAAAAAAAAGTTAAATCTATTAAAGGAGACAGAAATAATGTTAGAAATAAACTTTATATGTATTTAAAAAGAAAAGGTTATAATGATGAAACATGTTATAATGTTATAAGGAAAGTCTTAAAAGACAGCACATGGTAATAAGTGGATAACCTGCTTGACAAAAAAAACTAAAAGATATAAAATTATTCTAATATGGTGTATCAGCAAAAAGTGATTTTTAGTATAGAATCTAAATTATATGAACAAAGGGTTAAGGAGGTGAATAAGTTATACAAAAAGAAATAATATATGTTGTAATCGGTGTTGTAAGCTTTGTAGTTGGGTACTTTGCAAGAAGATTTATTGCTGAAGCGAAGATAAAAAACGCTGAAGAAGCAGCGAAAAAAATTATAGATGATGCCCAAAAGGAAGCAGAAAACAGTAAAAAAGAGCTTTTGTTTGAAGCTAAAGAAGAGATTCACAGATCAAGGTCTGATTTTGATAGAGAGATTAGGGATAGGCGAAGTGAGGTACAAAGAATAGAAAGAAGACTTCTACAAAGAGAAGAACTATTTGATAAAAAACTTGAAATTGTAGAACAAAGAGAAGAAAATATAGTTAAAAAACAAAAAGAAGTGCAAAAGTTATATGATGATACTAAAGTATTATATAACAAACAATTAAAAGAATTAGAGCGTATTTCTAATTTATCCTCAGAAGAAGCGAAGCAGCTTTTGTTGAGTGACATTGAAAAACAAATAAAACACGAAGCTGCAATGATGATAAGAGATATTGAAACAAAAGCAAAAGAAGAAGGAGAAAGAAAAGCAAAAGAAATTATTTCTTGTGCTATTCAAAAATGTTCTGCAGACCATGTTGCAGAAACCACAATTTCAGTGGTTACTTTACCAAATGATGAAATGAAAGGGAGAATTATTGGTAGAGAAGGAAGAAATATAAGGACATTAGAAACCCTCACGGGGGTTGATCTTATAATTGATGATACACCTGAAGCCGTTATCTTATCAGGATTTGATCCGATAAGAAGGGAAGTGGCTAGAATATCACTGGAGAAATTGATAATTGATGGAAGAATTCATCCTGCTAGAATAGAGGAAATGGTTGAGAAATCAAAAAAAGAGGTAGAAAACTATATTAGAGAACAAGGGGAGCAAGCTACTTTTGACACGGGTGTGCATGGATTGCACTCTGAACTTGTTAAATTGCTTGGAAGACTTAAATTTAGAACTAGTTATGGACAAAATGTTTTAAATCATTCTATTGAGGTTTCTTATTTAGCCGCAGCTATGGCAGCGGAATTAGGTGCAGATGTAAATCTTGCTAAAAGAGCAGGTCTATTACATGATATAGGAAAAGCGGTTGACCATGAGGTAGAAGGGCCTCATGTTCAAATAGGAGCAGATTTAGCAAAAAAGTATAAAGAATCAAAAGAAGTAATACATGCAATTTTAGCTCATCATGGAGATGTTGAACCAAATACTATAGAAGCGGTGCTAGTACAGGCTGCAGATGCTATTTCAGCAGCTAGGCCCGGTGCTCGGAAAGAGACACTAGAATCTTATATTAAAAGACTGGAAAAGCTTGAGGAAATTGCGAATTCCTTTGATGGAGTAGAAAAATCTTTTGCTATTCAAGCCGGTAGAGAAATAAGAATTATGGTAAAACCTGAAGATGTAGGCGATTCAGATATTGTATATATAGCTAGAGATATAGTAAAAATGATTGAAAATGAATTGGAATATCCCGGACAAATTAAAATTAATGTAATAAGAGAGACAAGAGCAATTGAATATGCAAAATAAAAAAGAGCGGTTAATACCGTTCTTTTTATATATAATACTCTATGAAACACTACATATTTATTAGGTTTAAGATAAAATGTATTTAAGATGAATTATCTAAATTATTAATAGAAAGATAAATACGAATAAGTCTTGACTATTGAATTCGCAAGAGTCATGAATACATAATGGGAGGTATCCTATGAGAATACTATTTATTGGAGACATTATGGGTAGAACAGGCAGAAATGTTTTGAAAAATAATCTATCAAATATTATAACACAAAATCAAATAGATGTTGTTATTGCAAACGGAGAGAATAGCGCCGGAGGAGTAGGAATAACACAAAAGGTATACGAAGAATTACTGAGTTTTAATATAGACGTTATTACACTTGGTAACCACGCATGGGCTAAAAAAGAGATATATAAATTTATTGATGAAGCAGAGCGATTGGTTAGGCCGGCAAATTATCCGGAAGACACACCCGGGAAACCATATCTAATCATAAACAAGCTTGGTGTAAACATAGCTGTAATAAATATGTGCGGTAGAATATATATGGATTGTATAGAATGTCCTTTCAAAACTATTGATTCTATTTTAATAGATATAAATAATAAGGCCGATATTATTATTCTTGATTTTCATGGCGAAGTAACTTCTGAAAAAGTAGCGATGGGATGGTTTTTAGATGGAAGAGTTACTGCAGTACTAGGTACGCACACGCATGTACAGACCGCTGATGAGAGAATACTCCCTAAAGGAACTGCATATATTACAGATGTCGGAATGACAGGTCCAAGAGATTCCGTTATTGGTGTTAAAAAAGAAATCATAATTAAAAAGTTTTTAACAGGTTTACCGGCTAAATTTGAAATAGAAAAAGATAGCGGTCAAATAAATGGGGTGGTGTTAAATATTGGTAGTAATAATAAGGTTTCTGAGTTTTCCAGGTTAAATATTTATAATTTTTGATTAAAAAAAGGATTTTTGAATTATATGTAGAATAAAATGGATGTAATACTAATTAGTACAACTAAATATTTCTTGAAATAAGGGGGCATTATCATAATGGAAGTATTAAAAGTATCATCAAAATCTAACCCAAACTCTGTTGCCGGTGCATTAGCAGGAGTTTTAAGAGAGAAAGGCGGAGCCGAGATTCAAGCCATCGGGGCAGGGGCTATAAATCAAGCAATTAAGGCAATAGCGATTGCAAGGGGATTTGTCGCACCCAGTGGTATGGATTTAGTTTGTGTACCTGCCTT
>JALNWH010000133.1 GCA_023230985.1 Bacillota bacterium | reverse complement strand
CTCCCCGGGTGCGCTGATCTAACGAGAAGCGTGGGAGGTCATATTGAGTGCGAATGTACAGTGCTTTCCCTAAAAATAAAATTTCATTCATACATATTAGCGTATTTTAGGTTTTGTTTCAGACTCTAAGTGATTGCAGTCAGTCTTTTCAAAAACATTAATCTCTGTCTAATGTGTGTCATTTATGCGCTGCCTCGTTCATTTCAACTACACTCAATGACCAAGAACCCAGACCAAGAATTCGTACTCTGATTATACAATCAGAATAAAAAGCCTTATTTTCACCTTATTTTCAAACTAAACAAGCTTAGTAGAGTTGGGGGTATGTAGATGAAATTAACCTTATTAGCTTATTTTTCCGCACTTTGTTTTGAAATCTATACTATTATCATTTTTCGACTTTAATTTCAAAATCTACTTTTTCAAATATTTTTATAAGCTGTGGTAGTGTTTTGGTTTTAATTTTCAACTCTTTGCAGATAAATGGAATTTTCCTAAAAAGTTTATTGTCATTGTTTGTTGGCGTTTCTTCTGTTACCAATATATAGTCGTTACCTTTCTGATTTTGCTCCCAACACATCAAAACCTGTTTGACATCTGCATCTTTATAAAATTCATCTTTTTGTTGTTCAAACTCAATATCTGTCAGTTTGTCTTTTTGTATTTGAACCACAAATTGATTGTTCATCATATTTTCGAATGTTTTTGGTTTTATTGGTATTAACCTACTCGTGTTATAAGGGTAATTGGCAGCTTTTATAAAATCCTTATCATTTAAGAAGTTTAGCTTCTTTTTGATTAATCCACCCGATAGTCTCTTGCTTTCATCATCAACTTTATCAATAATAATTACATCGCCATCAATCATCTTTTGTTTGATATACGCCACAAAAGCCTCATCTTTATCAAATGGAATATAATATCGAACCAACGCCATAAGCGAGCTTGTGTCTATAACTATCTTCATTTTATAAATAAGAGTTTAGTCTTTCTGGTTTGATATTAAGTTTTTTGCAAAAGTCATATTCACTTATTACTCCATCATAAAAAGCAGACTGGAGTGTTGATATGAACAAGGGCGATTTTATGGGTTTGGGAGTACTGCCGCTCATTTTCATTCCTTTAAACTTGTTCTCTTCTTTTATCCGTTCCTCTCTTTCATAACTCTCAATCCACTCCTGCTCTAATTCATTTTCTACTTTTTTATAATCCACCCAAGAGATAAGTTTGTTTATCAACAGATGCGTATATAAGGCCAATCGACTCAGATGGGTCTGCTCTGATATACTTTTAATTATCCCGTGATGATAGTCATTTATATAAGTTGCATGAGACAGTTGTTTTAACTGACTACTAAACCTATCTGCAAGAAACTCAAAGGCGAAACTATTACACCACTTTTCAGTTTCGGATGATAGATTGTAGTAATTTACCTCTTCAACCTCTTCTTTATTCAATAAATAATGTCCAAACTCATGAATCAGCGTAAAAATCTCACGCCTGAATGCTTTTTGTTGTCTTTTCAACACAATCACATTAGGCGACAAGAACATACCATCAATATTAGCTTTTTCTTTTTTGTTCCATGTCTCTACAAATTCAAACACGAATATATTTTGATTTGCAAATGTGTTGATAAGTTCTATTAAAAATGTTTTTTTATTTTTTTTAAACTGAGGATTTAGTAAACTGCGCATTTTCTCTGCTACATCAGCAGGATTATCATTGATACTATATACAGGAAGCTTTCGCCCTATCTTCATATCAGATAGTTTCGCTAAGCTTGATAAAGATATTTTTAACTCTTCAAAATGATTAACAATCTTGCGAGTTCCAAGATTTAATACCGTATCAAAGTTTGATTTTCTAAAAAATATACTAAGCCCTTCTGATTTAATGGGCTCACTTGGATTGACATAGTAGGATAAACCCTTTTCAAAAACACGATCAATCCTCTTCAGATGATTGATTTGTATCTCATCAGAAAAAAGCATCTCTCTTGTTAGTGGGCTTTTCAAGCCTTTACTAACAAGTTCTATAAGCTCATCTTCTGTCATTTTATACAACGACATCAAATGTCTCAAACGTGATGTATTTTGTGTTACTTTCAAGAATTGTGTTTTTAAATTGTCAGTGCAGACTTTATAATCTGTACAAAGATTTCCACTCAATTTCAAAAATGCAAAATAAATATGTATTATTTACCTATAAGCTCTCTTATCATTCCCTCCAACTCCTATTGCATCACTCATAAAACATAAGGTGATATTGTGTGTTTTCATTTTAAAATAAGTATGTTAAAACACAAAGATATAGACAACAAAGATAGACAATTAAATTTGCTATTTAAAGAATTATTTCAAAAACATTCATCTTGATTTAATCTGCATCATCTATGCGCTGTCTCGTTCATTTCAACTACACTCAATGACCCGCAACACGAAACTCGGAACCCGCACCCCAACTACAATACAACCTTCACTTTCACACTTGTGTCTTTGTTTTCGATCACAATCAGATATACACCGTGTGCAAACTTGGATTTGTCAATCACGTATTGCGTTTGGGTGGTGGTGTAAGTGGCTTGTGGTTTTCCGGTCAGGTCAAACAATGTGATGCTGTGTGAACTGTCGGCGGTAAGATTGAACGTAATTGTTTCTTTGCCTACAACTACTGCATGCTGTTGGTTTGCCATCAGTGTGCTTGTGCCGACTAAGGTCTTATTGACTGTAACTGAGCAGCTATCTTGGTAAAGATTATCGTCTGTCATGACCCTGATTAAGGTTTGTCCTTCTGCTAAAGCAATCAAATTTCCATTTTGGTCAACATGTGCAATCTCAGGATTATCTGATGACCAGGTGTGGGCAATTAAATCATCGCCACTTTCCACATAAGCAGTAAGCAAATATTCATCATCAGGCATCATCACCAAAGATTCATCCGGCATATAAACACCTTTAATAAGCACCCATATGCTGTCGGATCCTTTGTAATATGTTTCTACAATGGATGATTGAGCCAAGTATCTTCCTGGATAAATAATTTCAGACAAAAGGCTGTCCGGCTCGTTAAGATTGAAGAATGTTTCATGTATGTTTAAGCCCAAAGGGGCAGTAGTGGTGGTCACAAATTGTGGATTACCGTCATATTCAAACATTAACTCCTCCCCATATAATATCTTTCCAGCTGCTATAAATGTCAATGTATCGGTTAAAGTACTGGTTACTCTTCCATTCGATACATTCACCCAATATAAACCACCATCAGCAATTTTCAATTCATTGACGTCTGTTATGATGGTATCATTCCAAATATATTGTTGATAACCATTTACGGTACGGATGCGGGCAGAATCGCCGGCAGCAAATTCATCTGTATCAACAACACGAATGGGCAATTTTTCATCTGCCAACAAAGCATCTTGAGTAGCATTATCAGTCAACATATTGACTTGCATCCATGAATTTCGAGCTACTATCCAATCTGATAAATGATCGATTTCGCCTTGGTAGGTAAGAGGAAAAGGCTCAGGGTTAGGCCATACATATTCACCTAGAATGGGCCATTTTTCAAAATTACGCGCTATGGCACCACTTGCAACAAGTTCGTCAGCTGTCAGCTGTAAAATTTTAGGAATAGAATCAAATAGTGGCTTTAATTCTTCATAACGCTGACGGAACTTGGCTGCAAAGTCTTTATCTTGAAACATTTTTCCATACCATGCAGGTTGTTGCATAATGTTTTCTAAATAATTTCTACTCGCCGTATTATGATTGCCGAATCCTATGTCAAAATCCCATAAAGGACCAAATTTTAATTTTTCATCTCTATCTTTCCATAAAAATACAGAAGCAAACATAGCTACTGCATCAGCGTTTTTTGCCAACGCATTTATCAAGTACCAATCAACAGCGGCATCTTCATCTATATATTTTTTAAAACCATTTTCTGGATCATTATAATTAGCACTATAGGAAATTGAATCAAACTCATACACATAATTGGCA
This sequence comes from Bacillota bacterium, assembly GCA_023230985.1. Taxonomy (GTDB): domain Bacteria; phylum Bacillota; class Clostridia; order Lutisporales; family Lutisporaceae; genus JAAYKT01. The sequence continues at coordinate 1,052 of JALNWH010000133.1, read as the reverse complement.
ATCCAATCTTTTTGTTCAGTTGTAATATTTTTCGCTTTGGGATATTTGATGGTGAAATAACGATCTGCCTTAGGTACATAAAACACAGAATCTTCAGGATCTATACGACTTTCCGGAGTAATTTCTAATATGTATCCACCACTGATTAATTCAGGGTCATTATACTCTTCACCTTTGATTTTAGCTATATTGACTCTGTTTTTATCTCGTTCTATTTTTTCACATAAACAATATAATCCATTGTAAATTCCATCTATATATAATTCTACGTGATACAAACGAGGGGTCCAATCCATACCTATCCAATTCCCAAGATTATAAGCCAAAGGGATTCTGAGCATAGTTTTATCATAGTAATTGGCTATCAAAGCCCATTCTTCATGTTTAGGCATACCCAATAGTTTAGAGGGGTTATCTGCTCCTTCTTCATCTATCAACCAAACATTATAAGGTTTCTTAGGAGCTGACCAAGTGGTATTCCCTCTACCCCTAATTAATGCAAAACCATCATACAAATCTTTGGATGCATAGCTTGAACCATTGGAGTTTTCTATGCGAAAAGCTACTTTGGTTTTGTCGATCTTATTAACGTCTTTAATTAGTCCTTCTTCAGGGATAGACTCTAAATAAACTGAGGCTATTCCATGGGGACTTAAGGACTGAACAGATATTTGTGCATAACTCAAAGATTGAGATATTATGAATAATACAATGACACAAATAAGTTTTATGGGGGGGGTAATGACTTTTTTCATGTTTGAGAAATTTTAATTGATGGGAATGTTAAGCTACAAATGTAAGGGATTTTGCTGTTGTTGCAAAACTTTTAACATTTAAGTATGTCACATAGCTTATAAATCAAATACATTATGGCGGATATTAAAGCTACAACAAGCAAAGCTCATTAAATAATCATGCACTTATTCAAAACCTATAACAATCTCCACTATCCTCTCACTCGTCTTCCCATCCCACAACTCCGGAATACCGCCTTTTTTCCATTCACCTGCAAAAAGTTTATCTAATGCGGGTTTGATAGCTGCGGGATTGGT
>JALNWH010000132.1 GCA_023230985.1 Bacillota bacterium | reverse complement strand
TTCCCGAAAAGCGTATATTTATCAGTGGTCTCGAACGGTTCTGTTTTGCTTTTTCCTTCACAATTTACTCCTTTAATGCCATCTTTATAAGCTTATCCGTATAATCAGCCATAAATAAAGGAATATTGAGAAAATCATTATCGAGACGCAGATTATTCAAAGAAAAGCGAACACGCAATTTAACCTTGTCCTTATACTTTTCCTTGTATTTTTTTAAGCTTCGACTCGTTACATTGCTCTCCGATTTTACTTCTACAGGCAAAATGTCGTTTTCATGTTGAATTAAAAAGCCTACCTCATATCTGGGATTTTCAACAGTCCAATATCGTGGCATAGCTTCAAATTGGTTTTGCAAGGCTTGCAGGACATAGTTTTCACTTAGAGCTCCTTTAAACTCTACAAATAGTCTGTTACCCTCGCCAAAAGCTGAAGGTGCTAAAAGTGCTAATCTTCGCAATAATCCTACGTCCACCATATATAATTTGAAGGCAGATAAATCATCGTATGCTGAAATAGGCAATCCTGGAGCACTACTTCGATATATTTTATAAACTAGATTGGCATCACAAAGCCATTGCAACGCATCCTCGTATTCTCTTGCCCTTGCACCTTCTTTAACAACTTTATAAAGAAACTTTTTATTTTCTTTAGCCAATTGTGAGGGTATTGATTTCCATATCATTGAAATCTTAGGAAAATCCTTGGGTTCCGGGTGCTTAGCAAAATCACGCTCATAGGCGTCTAAAATATTTGACAGTACCTGTTGCATTAATTCCACATCTTTATCCTGTGTCCAAGAGCGAACTGATTCAGGCATACCTCCTGTTATAAAGTACATCTTAAGCTTTTCATATAGTGGATTAAAAAAGGCTACCGGGATTGATTCAATCCTATCTACATTTTTCATATAATCAACTAGATTTCTGTCACCATTAGCCATTAAAAATTCAGTAAATGTCATAGGCATGACTTCTAAAAAATCCACCTTTCCAACCGGAAAAGAAACGGGCTTAGATAATGCTATACCCAAAAGTGACCCTGCACAAGCTACATGATAATAGGGAGTGTTTTCGTAAAAATACTTTAACGTATTCAATGCATTAGGGCATTCTTGAATTTCATCAAAAACAATGAGAGAGTTATGGGGAGCATCCTGATTTATAACTTCACCGCTAGCCATAATCAGGTTTTGTAAAATTCGCTCTACATCTTTGGTACTTTCAAAAAACTGCTTATATTCCGGATGTTCATCAAAGTTAAAATAAGCAATGTTTTCATAGTGGCATTTTGCAAATTCTTTAAGTAACCAAGTCTTGCCAACTTGACGCACCCCTTTTAAAATGATAGGTTTTCGATATTTAGAGTTTTTCCAGTCCAGTAGGTTTTGTATAATAAGTCTTTCCAAACTATCACCTTCAATATATCACATAATTGTGAAGTATCCATGTAGTATAATCACATTATTATTAATAGTATAGCCATATTTACAATATTAATCAAGTAAATCACAATTTATGGAGTTGTTATCTATGAACGACAAAAACTTACCTGCAATCCTATCTAAATGTAAAAACAACAGGCTTTCCAGTAAAATTTAATTTTGTAACAAATTTTAAGGCTAATAGCTGTAGTAGATATATTGACATGAGAAAATTGTTTTGAGATCGCAGCAGGTGTGGCAGTCTTTTTAAACATATTTAAGTATATTCCTATGACTAAATTCCATGTTATCTACCTATATTTCAGGATTCTTACAATTATAGGTTAATCTTTTGAAATATTGCTTTTCTTATTTGCACTAACAATTCAAAAGTTACAACAAATCCCACTTAAATTGGGCTTTTAAATGGTACTACAACGTCATATTTTTAAACTTTTTCTTATCCATAGATATACCCTTTAAGTATATATCATATGTGGGTTAACGCAATCAATTTTGTTTAAAAACTACCCTTGCAACAATAATGACAATACTGATAACAAAAACTAGTATTAAAGGTGTGTCTATTAATGGGTCATCATCGTCTTTATTGATGAATATCATATTTCTAAACTTTTTTCCTTTAAATATGTTGTTTCCACTTAAGTGCATAATGAAAAGTAAAGCTAGTATAGCTAATATACATAATACAATGGATATTAGTAAAAGTTTAAGCCTGAAAAACAACACATTGTCGCCATATATCCAATATAAAAGTTCTTTTAAAAACCCTGCTATAGGCTCAAATACTAAAAAAGTATGAATCATATTTATGCTACCGTGAATCAATACAGGTACCCAAAAACATTTGGTTATTTCGTATGATAAAGCTAAAAAAACACCTATAATAAATATCATGATTATTCTGTATGCATCGAAATGGGTTAATGAAAAAAAGACACTGCTCAAAATAATAGCCGAAAAAATCCCTTTATTTTTATAAAAGTTATATAAGAACCCTCTGAAAAATAATTCCTCAATAACTGGTCCAAAAACACAAAAGGTGAATAAAAACCATAGGTTTGATAAAGATAATGAAAACTTGTTACTACCTAATAATTCTATATTATATCGAAAATAGAAATGATTAAAAAAGTTCATAAGTGCTAAAAAAGCGCCGATTAAAACAGAAAAAAATACTATTGAAGCTTTTGTTCTTTTAAGATATAAAAAATCCCTAAAGTTTAAATCATTTTTACCTATCCAAGCTCGGATAATAACAAACATTAATATATGGCCGAAAGGATACGCAATAAGAAATGTCAACGGGAACACAGCCAACAAAAGAAGATTTACATCTTTCATCTTTATTCCATCCATTGATATACGTTAGTGTAAAGTAAATTACACTTGTTATATATTGAAGTATGCTATTTGTAAGCCATTCAGGGGTTTTTGATATAAAAAAACAATGACCCCCCTCTTTTTGGTATAATTGAGTTGCTAAACAGCAATATCCCAGAAAGGAAGTGTCATTGTTTGAACTCAATTATATCAGTTTTAATAGCATACAATCAATTATTATTTTATCAAATCCAGCATTTGCTGGTCTTTATTGCGAAAAATATACCTTTAAAATCCTCTAAGTATAATTTTACAAGCCCCAAATACAATAAGCTTACCGTTGATAAGCTTCCCGTCATTAAGAAGGTTGAGCCCCTGAACTACATTCTTTTGCTAGAAGAGTACCAGTCCAAGCATGGTAAGAGTCTCAAGCCTATCAAGTCACGTGGTAAGAACCCTGTATCGTCTGATTGTGTATGCCCTCGTTGTGGCGCACCACATACTTATATATATGACAATACCGGAGGTCGCGGTCAGCTTCTGTGTAAAATCTGCAATCACAGGTTCATCAGAGGTAAAACAGATTTTAAATCCATTTCTCTACAGTGCCCCTACTGTACATATACTTTGACAAAAAAGAAGGATCGCAAGCATTTCAACATTCACAAATGTACCAACAAAAGGTGCTCTTTCTACCTAAATAATCTCAGAAAATTGTCTCCGGAAGACTTTGACGAGTATCAGCAGGGCAAGCATAAGTTCAAGCTGCACTACATCTACCGAGAATTTACCATCAATTTCTTTAAAATGGACTTAACTTCTTTACCCAAAGGCGCCACTAACTTAACTTTTAGGAATTTCTCTCCTCATATCATGGGCCTTTGTTTAACTTACAATGTCAATCTTGGACTTTCTACAAGGGTTACTGCCAGAGCTCTATATGAAGTGCATGGGGTTAAAATTTCACATGTCACTGTTGCCAACTATGCTAAGGTTGCAGCTTCTATTGTAAAGCCTTATGTTGATAACTATGATTACAAGCCTTCTAATTACCTATCCGCCGATGAAACTTATATTAAGGTCAAAGGTGTTCGCCACTATGTCTGGTTTGTCATGGATGCCCTGAAAAAATCAATCCTCGGATATCAGGTATCCAACTCCCGTGATGTAGGGCCTTGTATCCTTTCCATGCGTATGGCTTTTTCTAAGTTCAAGGAATTCCCGGGTCTAGCCCTGAAATTCGTCTCCGACGGTTACACTGCTTATAAACTTGCTCAACAACAATTTATGTTGCAGGGTATGGACTTTAATCTTATTCAGGTCATTGGTCTTACAAACGATGATCCTGTTTCTACAAAATATCGCTGGTTAAAGCAAATCATTGAACGTCTCAATAGAACTTTCAAATTTTCCTATCAGATTACAAATGGCTACGGTAGTGGGGAAGGCTCTAACACACATGTCTCACTTTTTGTGGCTTATTACAACTTCCTCCGCCCTCATTCCTACACCCGTTGGGAACCTTTAAATTCAATCCCGGAACTCGAGTCTATCCCTAATATGCCGGGCAAGTGGCAGAAGCTAATTGAACTATCTCAGCAGTTCATCCTTTCTAAGCAAGTCTCTTAGCAGCGTTTATGCCGCGAAAGCCTCTTGATATGGGGAAGCACCCTCTGATAAAATCTCGTAGGCGGAAATACGCCTAAAAGCAATAAATCTATTTCCGCCTAAAATAGGGTGTTCAGAGGGTGCAGGGGACCCTATGTCAAGAGGAACGTGGAATAAATACGGTAAATCGGTACATTTTTCACTTTCCAAAGTGCAATTTTTTTTCGATAGCGTTTTGCTATGTTTTTCATAAGCTACTTTACACTACCTGATATACCCCCTTAAGTATATATGTCTTTGTCCCTTCAATCTTATTATATAATAAAAAATCCCCTTATGGGGCAAAATGTTAAAAGTCATATATAGTTTTGACAAGAGTCATAGCTTTTCTACATGTTTTACCCTTTTAATACCATCTCTATAAGCTTATCCGTATGATCAGCCATAAAAAAAAGAATATTGAGAAAATATTAAACCAATAGCATTTCCGGATTATAAATAAGTCAACAGTTATTGACAGAGAGTACCAATTTTATAAAGACGTTTAAATTGTGTTTAAAGCCCATATAAAACAATTTAGCCCTTTCCTTTTTTAAACATTTATATAACTATAAAAACAACAACGATGCTTTAGAATTGTTATATAATAGTAAAAGGGAGGAGATTTTATGGACAAAGATTTTAAAAAACCGTCTTTTGCCGTGTC
>JALNWH010000131.1 GCA_023230985.1 Bacillota bacterium | reverse complement strand
TATCTCTTTCCTTTAATCCATTTAGGATTTCAATATTTTCTTCATTATTTATCCCTACTTCTACCCTCTTAATTACTGTACCGTCATAATAACCGCCTTGGATAGTTTCAGCAGGATCTATGGCTTCTTCCCTTCTACTTTCCTCAATGTTAATATTTTGTTTTTCGTCAGTATTTTTTTTACGGTCATGTCCTTGGTTTTTATTAAGCTCATTATTTTCTTCATCTTTTCTGTCTCGTCTGGTTTCTGTTCTATTTCCCACATTATTATTCTGAAAGACTTCATCGTCTTCTTTGGCTAAAACATATACGATATTTGTATTGCCTCTTTTTTGCACTGCTTCTATGGGAACAAAGAGGGCGTTTTCTTTCTCATCTATGGTAATTTCCCCATTTGCATTCATGCCGACCTTGAGGCGGCTGTCAGCCTCGTTTAATTTTATTGTTACAGGATATACAGCTACACCGCTATTTGAGGTTCCTTCAAATGCTATATGGCAAACCGTACCGGAGAGTGGATTTGTCGTAGTTTCCGGCAAAGCATCTACTGTTACGCTGACACTTTGACCTTCTTCTATTTTTGCTATATCCAATTCATCTATTGGTATTTGAAATTCCATCAAGTTATAATTAACAACTTTAAAGACTGTTTGCCCGGATTTAACTGTATTACCTTCTTTTATTTCCTCAAGATTTAAGGTTCCATCTATGGAAGAAAAAATTTTATATTTTGCAAGCCGATTCATTGAATATTCCAATTGATTGTTAATCTCTTCCAAGCTAAGCCTACTTGTTTCTAAATCTATGGACTTATCGTCGTCATTTGTTATTTTCGCCAAGAGCTCTCCTTTATTAACGTATTGACCGGCAATAAGGTTAAATTCATTGATAATGCCTGCAATATCTGATTTTAATGTTACTGTATCTGAATATGATAATTTGGATGCCTCATGGCTTTTTAATGTTTTTCCGTTTACTATGATTTCAGCACTTCCCATCATAGAATCATCTATATCCCCTGTGTTTTGGAAAGTGAATTCAATATTATACAGCTGTTCCTGTTGCTCGTCATCGGGTGATTGACTTATATAAGTCACATTACCGTTAAAGCAGTATATCTCGTTTAATTCGCTATTAAAAACATAAATATTAGCTTTTTGGTTAATTTCAATTTGGTTCCTATATGAATTTTTAAAGGGAAGCAGCAATTTAAAGGAGCTTTTATCAGTTATTGATAATAAAGCCGTGCCTTGGCCCAGGTTATCCTCGTTTTTAATCTTTATATCCGACACTTCTCCTGATATGGGAGCTGTGATTTCACTGTCCTCCAAGGATTCTAATAATTTGGTTCTGGATAGCTCCCCTTTGGCAATATTGTTTTGTTGCTTTTTAATATCGAGAAGTGCCTCGCTATTATCAATTTCCATTATTAGGTCTCCTGCCTTTACCCAATCCCCATCTTTAAAGTAAATTTTCTTTATTGAACCTTCTATGTCTGAGGCTACGGCGAGGGTACTTGCTGAACTAAGTGTGCCGGAACCGCTTATAGTAATTTTCAAATCACCTCGCCTTACTAGGGCAGTCTGATGTACAAATTCGTTATTCGTTCTATTTGTTTTCTTTATATAATAATATGTAGCAGTGAGTACAATACAGGCTGTTAGCATTAAAACCGATACTTTTATAAATCTGTTTCTTACTTTTTTGCTTTTTGTATGATTGATATTTCTGACCAAATCCATTTTTTATACCCCCTGATGTATTAGAATTATAATTACCTAATTTAATAATATTTCATAAAACTTAAAATCACCTTAAGGTTTTGTTAAGTTTTATAGTATAAAATATAATTGACTACTTTTTTATCATAATTAATTGATTCTATAATATTTCAAATTTGAGGTGTTTTTTATGAAGTTACTACTTATAGAGGATGAAGTCTCCTTATCCGATGCCTTAGCATATCTGCTTAGAAAAAACGGATACTTGGTAGATACAGCTTATGATGGTATAACCGGTGGAGAGATGGCTGAGACAGATGCTTATGATATTCTAATAATTGATAGAATGCTCCCGAAAAAGGAAGGCACACAAATGATTAAAGAGTTAAGGCACAGTGGAATCAAGACGCCTGCTCTAATATTAACTGCACGGGACTCAATAGATGACAGGGTGGAAGGTCTGGACGCAGGTGCAGATGATTATTTAATAAAGCCTTTTTCTACTCAAGAACTATTGGCAAGGATTAGAGCATTATCAAGAAGATACATAGATAATAGTGATGGAGAAAATTTGACTGCAGGAAATGCAATTTTTAAACCTTTGCATAAGGAAATTGTTATAGATAGTAAAATAATAAGATTAACACTTAAAGAAACTCAGATTCTAGAAGTCCTTTTTCGAAATAAGATGAATGTATTGACTAGAGATCAGATTATAAATAAAGTTTGGGGGCTTGATTCCGATGTGGAAATGAATATCGTTGAAATATATATTCATAATCTTAGAAAAAAGCTTATGCCAGAGAAATGCCATTTTACTATAGAAACTGTAAGGGGTATAGGATATATGCTTAAGGAGGGCAATGATGTTTAAAAAGCTAAGGCTAAAACTAACCTTGATCAATATACTTGTTACCGGGCTTATACTCGGGTTTGTATTTCTAAGTATATACCTGCTTATGAATAAGGCTTTAATGATGGATGCGGAAAGGGCAATTAATTTTATTGCTATGCAGAACAAAGGTCCCGAAAGGCCTAATCCTCATATTGTCCGGAGGATGGCTCAAAACAGTTTTACTCTTACTTTGGACTCTCATGGCGAAGCTCTTTTTAAATCTCAATCCATGAAAGTAGAGGATAAAACCACTTTGATTAATAAAATAGAAAAATTTAAAAAAGATAAAGGCAATATAAAAATAGAAGGTGAAACCTATAGGTATAAAAAGTTTGTTTCAATGAATGATGAATATGTCACGGTAGCATTTCTTAATATTCAAAATGAAAAGGATTTTCTTGCTCATCTAGCTATGATTTTTATTGTTATAGGTATAATAAGCATTTTTCTAACCTTTTCCGGGAGTCTTTTTTTAGCTGATAAAGCACTTGTGCCTATAAAGGATGCTTGGGAAAAGCAGAAGAACTTTATAGCCGATGCTTCTCACGAATTAAGAACACCATTGTCCTCAATTCAGACAAATTTGGAGGTATTATCTGATAATTTTGGAAAAGATGTAAAAAGTCAAAAAAAATGGCTCAACAACATCCAATCAGAAAGCAAAAGAATGATAAGGTTGGTTGATGATTTGCTTATCCTTGCAAGGGCGGATTCTCGCCAAGAATGCATGAATAAAACCCTGTTCAAGCTGGATGAGGCAATGAAAAGGGCGATCGCACCATTTGCTCCTATCTCAGAAAAAAAAGGAGTTAAAATAAGTGTAAATATAGATAAAGAAGTTGAATTCACAGGCGACGAATCTCGTATAAAACAGTTAATTGTAATATTACTTGACAATGCAATAAAGTATAGTGGGCAAGGCTGCTTAGTCGAAATTAATTTGGAGGATTATTTGAATAACATTATAATAACTGTGAAGGACACAGGAGAAGGGATTTCTGACGAAGATAAAGTAAAGATATTTGAAAGATTTTATACTGTAGATAAAGCCAGATCTAGAGAGAGCGGGGGCTTTGGGTTAGGACTGTCTATTGCCAAGTGGATTGTTACTGAACATGGGGGCAGTATAAATGTATATGACAATGAATTAAAGGGGACAACGTTTAAAATTTTTCTACCGAAATATCACAACTAATAGCACTCAAGAACCATCCAAGGTCACTGATAAATACATGTTTTTCGGAAAATGTCATTCTGAACGCAGTGAAGAATCTTGTTTTCCCAATGCATTAAGATCTTTGCTAATGCCCATTATGACAGAAAAGTTGCTTTTTCAGTGGTCTCGAACGGTTCCCCTATTTAAAAGCCAGGATATCGCCGCTTCCGATGTATTCTTTTATCATTAAGCCATGACCCCACTTCATAGCATATTCATCAGTTACCTCTTTTAAATTTATTTCAATATCTTTAAAACCAATATTTGTTAGTATTTCTCTTATCTTTTCCAAAGATATGGCCCCGCCTACTCAAGTGCCATAAAGATTTGGATCTTTTTTTATTTCTTCATTTAAATCTTTTTTTAACATTATATCTGAGATGCTTATCCGTCCGCCGACTTTAAGTACTCTATATATCTCTTTATAGACTTGCTCTTTATCGGTAGATAAGTTAATAACACAATTTGATATTAAAAGGTCTAAAAAATTATCAGCTATGGGTAAATATTCGATTTCACCCAATCTAAATTCCGTATTTATAAAACCTTTCTTAGAGGCTATTTCCCTTGATTTCTCAATCATCTTATAATTACTGTCAATCCCTATGACCAGTCCATTTTTCCCCACTAGCTTAGATGCTAAAAACACATCCATGCCTCTGCCGGAACCTAAATCAGCTACAGTTTCACCAAGTTGCGGCTTCCCCCTCTCACTAGGATTGCCACAGCCAAGACCCAATTGAGATTCTTTAGGTATATCCTTTAAATTTTCTTTGGTATAACCCAAAGATTTATTTAGGTCCTCAATATTACCGGAAACTTTCTTATCTTCTTTAGCTATATTATCATAAAAATCATAAACAGATTTTTTAATCGTTTTATCATCCATTTTATAACCTCCTACACATAGCATTTGCTTTTTAAATTATATCATGAATTTCGAAGAAGTTTAAGGATAAAGATCAGAGACCGGAGGGACAGTTTGTACCGGTAGCTTTTTAAGCGGCGAATTGGCTATTGTATAGGTCAGCGTAGAAACCGTTTTTCGCCATAAGCTCCTCATGGGAGCCCTTTTCTATAATCTTCCCATCATTCATAACCAAAATAATATCCGCATTTTTAATCGTGGATAATCTATGAGCTATTACAAAGCTTGTTCTTCCTTCCATAAGCTTATTCATACCTTTTTGTATAAGGATTTCCGTTCGGGTATCAACATTAGACGTAGCCTCATCCAATATCAATATGGAT
>JALNWH010000130.1 GCA_023230985.1 Bacillota bacterium | reverse complement strand
TTCCTTAACCTGAAGTGCCACCGCCGGATTAATCTTAGGCAACCTTTCAGTAACATCTTTATGTACCGTACTTTTGCTTACGCCAAAGATTTTCGCTGCATCTCTAACTGTCGTCCTGCTGCTAATTATATACTTTGCTATTTCAAGCGCTCTCTCTTCAATGTAATCCTTCAACTACTATACCCCCTTATCGGTGCCTTTTTTACATTAATATGCGAAAACCCAGTAATATAGAACATTTTATTAAACCACACCCCTATCGATTCAAGGATTTCTTAGGAAGATAAATCTTTGGATCCAGATATGCCCCATCTTTTAATACTTCAAAATGCAAATGGGCATCCTCCGCTATTTCCCATAAAGCAGTCCTTCCTACACCCGATATAACATCACCTTTTTTTACTTTTTGTCCTATGATTACCATATCTAATGTAGAAAGATTGCTATATCTGGTGGTTATCCCACTTCCATGATCAATTGCAATAGTTAAGCCCCACTGTGGATCATTTGTGATTTCCGATACAGTTCCATCCATTGCCGCCCTTACTTGGCTTCCTTCCTCAGACTTTATATCCAATCCTTGATGTGTAGTCCACAAATCCAGAGTTTTTGAATACACCAGCTCTTCTCCGGAAAAATCCAAACATATCGTACCAAATACAGGTGTCAACATAGTATCCATCTTTGGTTCTTCCATTTTTATTGCCGGTATAACAGTGGTATCCTTTGTCAATTTAGGCTCGGGCGGCTCGTTTTGTGTGACTTCCTTGATATCCGGTTCGAGTTCATTCACCTCTTCTTCTACATTCTCTTCAATAATGCTTATGCCGCCCTCTTGAACCTTAGGCTCTTCCTCAAAGTCTCCTATCTCATTGTCAAAATCTATCCCCGCCCATTTATTATCTAAATAAGATTTATACTTCCAGGCACCAAAAGTAGCTAACATTGCAATTATTATGATTACTGCAGTAACAAAATATTTTTGTTTTGAATAAAGATCTTTAAATTTCATTCATGACACCTCCAACAATATTATTGCCGGAGTGAACAAAAATAATACAAAAAAAAGAAAGCTTTTACATTAAACTCTCTACATTTGCTATTTCTACACCTTGGTAATAATGCCTGATAATACTTATATAATCATATCCATTTTGTGCCATACCATTAGCACCATATTGACTCATTCCAATCCCATGACCATAACCGATTACATAAAATACTATTTCATTTTTTTTAATATCAAAACTAAAATTAGATGAGTTAAGTCCAAACCTCTCTCTTATTTCTCTGCCGGTAAATCCTCTGTTTCCAATCTGTATTTCCAGAATTTTTCCACCCTCACTTTTGCTTAAAATTTTCATTTCGTTTGCTAGATTTTTTTTAGTTATTGTAATACTATTGTCTATGTCTTTAAGTCCCTCTATAAAACTATCTATAGGAATGTTTTGTACACTTACAAGCTTTGGCGAACTTTCTTCAAATTCAGAAATAACTGACCTTAAATAAGGCACCTTTTCTGACCATACATCCTCTGAATTCTCAGTTTTACCACCACTGGTGGAATGAAAAACTGCATCTATCAAATGCTCTTCATATACAATTATTTCGCCTTTGGTTGCTACCACTGCTTCATAAACTTTTTTATACGCTTTTCCTAGCTTTTTAGGATCTTTATATGCCTGACAATGGGTATGATCTGTACATATGTCCGCACCTTCGTGATTGATACAACCTTTGCCTCCGAACTGTCTCATCCTTATAAGAGTGTATGTCCTCGCCGCTAAAGCCTGTGCCTTTAACGCTTCAATATGAAAAGTATCAGGCATCTCCGCAGCCACAACACCAACTATATATTCTTCCAGATCTAATTCCGCTATTTCATTTTTGGCGCAATCATAAATGTTTACAATAATCCCAACGCCTATAATAGGTTCAGGCATTTTAGGTTTTTGACAACTGGATATCAAACCGGGAATGGTAAAGGATAAAAACATCATAGAAATATAAAGTATTACTATTTTCTTCAAATCTACACCTCGATTCGTGCATTAAAGCGCGGTTTATTGATTGCATATCAAAAATTATCCTGAATTATCTAACCTAATAACTCGTCTATATATACTATTTTTTTGGATAAAATAATATGCTAAATCATTTTTTAAAAATATTGCCTGGGAAATAAAATGTCTAATTTTATTGTCGAAATTTCAGTTACTGTTATTCTTGAAAATTGTAGTTTTATGTACTAAAATTGTATACTAAGAGAGACAAAATTAGCCAAATGTTATAATTTTAAAACCATTAAGCCACACTCAACAGTGAAATTTTTGTTTGTAACGGGGGGGCTAAAATTGGCAAAAAAACAGGTTTTGAAAAAAAATGAAATTTTAATAAGAATAGATTGTTTGCGTGATAAACTTCATTTTTTAATAAACGAATTTGGGATTGAAAGTAAAGAAGTATTAAAATGTAGTATAGAATTGGACGAGCTAATTTTTTATCTCAATGAACAAGAGAATCGAAAAAAACCTTCCAATGGCACACATTAGAAGGTTTTTTATTTTAGCTGGTTAGAATAGGGGGTTGGATACGAGCTATAAAAGCAGAATAGCATGCCTTACGGCATAAAATCCTTCGGCCTCTTTTTTAAAATTTCAAACTTATATAACAGGCTATCTCTGATTCTTTCTGATGCATATCCATCGCCATAAGGATTTACGGCATTAGACATTTTTTTATACTCTTTTTTATCATCTAAAAGCATAGCAGTCAATGCATATATGTTTTCGTATTCAGTACCGGCTAATTTTAAAGTACCATATTCTATCGCTTCCGGCCTTTCTGTTTCGGCTCTGAGAACTAAAACCGGTTTTCCCAATGAGGGCGCCTCCTCTTGAAGCCCTCCGGAATCTGTCAGTATCAAATAAGATTTATTCATTAAATTGTGCATTTCTACAACATCTATAGGATCTATGAGATGAATTCGCTCTTGATTCCCAATAATATTAAAGACAATTTCTCTCACAGACGGATTCATATGGACCGGATATACTACCTCTACGTCCTTGTATTCACTAACAATACTTCTAATAGCATTACAAATGTTCTCCAGTGGTTCACCAATATTTTCACGTCTATGGGCGGTGACTAAAATCACCCTTTTGTTAAAATCAACCTTCCTTATCAAAGGATTTTGAAATTCATAACCGCTCTTTATTGTTGTTTTTAGAGCATCAATAACTGTATTACCGGTTATAAAAATGCTTTCTTCGTCTATGCTTTCTTTTACTAGATTACTTTTCGAATTATATGTAGGAGAAAAATGAATATCAGCCAGGCTACCTGTTAATTTTCTATTTATTTCTTCAGGATAAGGAAAAAATTTATTAAAAGTTCTAAGCCCCGCTTCAACATGTCCTAACTGTACCTTATTATAGTAAGCTGCCAAAGCACCGGCAAAAGTGGTTGAAGTATCTCCGTGAACCAAAACAATATTCGGTTTAGCATCCTTTATAATATTATCTATCCCTTTTAAAGCATTAACAATAATATCTGTAAGACTTTGTCTTTCCTCCATAATATTTAAATCATAATCAGGCTTTATTCTGAATATATCCAAAACCTGATCCAACATCTCTCTGTGTTGTGCGGTAACACATACTTTTGACTCTATATGATCTGTTTCTTGTAATATATTCACTAATGGAGCCATTTTTATTGCCTCCGGACGTGTACCGAATACTGAAAGTACCTTAAACATAAAACCCTCCTAAAAAAAGCACGGCCTATAGGCTGTGCTGAAGCAGCTATTTGAGCTGATTTATTCATGCATCCATATTATTCTTATTATCTTTATTATAGGATTTTAAATACTTAATACCTAAAAAGGCCCCTACAAAAACTGTTAGCACAAGAAAATATAAAACTTTCTGCTTTACCTCAATAATTGCAACAGCACCAATACCAAGAACAGCACTTAGAGAGTATAAAGTCAAAACAGCTTGTTTTTGACTATATCCTTTTTCTATCAGCTTATGATGAAGATGTCCGTTATCCGCTTCTATCATAGATTTACCGTTAGCAGCTCTTCTTATCATTGCAAAAGCAGTATCAATTATCGGTAGTCCCATTGCTAACACAGGAATCAAAATAGCCAATGCGGTTGCACTTTTTAAAACTCCTATTGCCGATATAACTGAAAGCATAAATCCTAAAAACATTGCCCCGGTATCGCCCATAAAAATTTTTGCCGGGTTAAAATTATAAGGAAGAAATCCTAAAGTTGAACCGGCTAAAATAGCTGTTATTATCGGCACATACTGCTGTTCAGAACCCAAAAGAATAGCTACGACAAATAAAGTCATAGAGGAAATAACAGACACTCCCGCCGCAAGACCGTCTAGACCATCAATCAGGTTAAAGGCATTAGTTAAGCCAACTATCCATATTAATGTTACAGGATAAGAAAGAATCCCTAATTCCATCCACTTAACTCCATTGAAAAAAACTAAAGGATTTGTAATCCTATTAATTATGATACCGTTATAAATTACTAAACAAGCCGCAAGTATTTGAATAGTCAGCTTAATTTTAGGAGATATAGGCTTAATGTCGTCAAAATAACCGCACGCAACGACAATTGTAGCACCTATCATAATACTGATTATTCTTTTGTCAAAAGGAACAAATAATAAAATGCCTATCATTGAGGCAAAATATATTGCCAGCCCTCCCAGTAAAGGTGTAGGCTTTAAATGGATTCTTCTATCATCTTTAGGTATATCTATAGCACCAACTTTTTTAGCCCATTTTTTAGCAACGGGTGTGGCTAAATATGCCACAATAATTGAAAAGAAGAATGCCATCATATAGTTTCTCATTTCATCACTCCCGGGTATAAAACTAAAGAATGTCCTAGTACAATAATTTTAAATCAAACAAAAAATAAAGTCAAACCTGCATTTACAAGGGTTACAGTCAAGTAATAGTTGGCAAACCCGCCTTTCTTATTACCCAACATACAAATACACATAATTACTTGTTCTTAATCGCATTTATTCCACATTCCGCTTGACATGGTGCCCCTATACCC
>JALNWH010000129.1 GCA_023230985.1 Bacillota bacterium | reverse complement strand
CTGTGGCGTTTATTGTTATCATTTTATCCAACATACAAACCTCCTGTTAGTTTTTTCTGCAAATTAAATTTTACAGGTATTTTTGTATGTTGGGAAGGGGTTTTCCCCTTCTTTTTATTTTTTTGTTGTTTTGCCAATTAAAATTATACTCTAACCTCTAAAACAATATATCATCTTGAGGCATCTCACATATCGAAGACTCTTTGCTTCGCTCAGAATCACACTGGGGGAACCGTAAAGCGATAGCATAGGATAATGGATGTTGGATATGAGAGATAAGAAATGAGATGCTGTGTAGCATTTTTATATATAAAGAATATTATGTAATGGAGTTTAAAATTAATCCAATGAAAGGATAGTAAGGTATGGATAAAAAAGATAATAAAACTCAAGGAAATATGAATAGCAAAGAAAAACAATTAGAGCGATACCGTCATAGGAACACAGGCCCCGGAAAAAAGATGACCAGTGATTCCGGATTTAAAATTTCTAATGACCAATGGAGCTTAAGAGCCGGAAAACGGGGCCCCAGACTAATCGAGGATGTACATTTTTATAGAAAACAATCACGTTTCAACAGAGAAAGAATACCGGAAAAAGTAGTTCATGCACGAGGCTTTGGTTTATACGGAGATTTTGAATTGACTAAATCAATGAAAGAACATACTATAGCTCATTTTTTGCAGGAACCCGGAACAAAAACACCTGTGTTTACACGCTTTTCCAACTTCATTGGAAGTAAAGGCTCAAAGGATACTGCTGTGGATATCCGCGGCTTTGCGGTAAAATTCTATACCCAAGAAGGAAACTATGATATGCTTTCACTTCAATTTCCCATATTTATTTTATCAGATGCAATGAAGTTTATGGATATGGTCCACGCTGTAAAACCAAGCCCAATAACAGATGTACCTCAAGCCACAGTAGCTGATGAAAGATTCTGGGACTATGTGGCTAATAATCAGGAATCGGCACATATGGTTATGTGGCTAATGTCCCTAAGAGGTCGTCCGCGAAGCTGGCGTATGATAGAAGGATGGCCTATAAATGCATTTAGATTTATAAATAAGCAAGGTAAATCAACTTTCGTCAGGTTTGTTTGGAAACCTAAACTAGGTGTTCACTCCTTGCTTTTGGATGAAGCTAATGTTATCGGCGGCGTAGATCCTGATTTTCATCGTCATGATATTATCGAATCAGTACAAAAAGGAGCATATCCTGAATATGATTTAGGGGTGCAATTAATACCGGAAAAAGATGAGTTTAAATATAGCTTTGATGTTTTAGATCCGACAAAACTTTGGCCGGAAGAGGAAATACCTGTCACAATTATTGGTAAAATGACCTTAAACAGATTGGTTGATAATTTCTTTGCAGAAGAAGAACAGTCATCCTTTGACCCTTCAACAATTGTACCGGGTATTGATTTTTCCAATGACCCTGTTTTGCAGGGCAGAACTTTTGCTTATAGGGACACGGACTATCACAGACTTGGCACAACAGGTAATCTAAACGAAATCCCCGTCAATATGCCTATTGTAGAAGTAAATACAAATGCGAGAGAGAGTTATTCAAAATATCGAATAGATGTGGATTATATAACCTATCATAAAAATTCACTGGCCGGCAATACTCCTTCGGAAACTCCACCTGAGGAAGGCGGTCTGGCACACTATCCGGAAAAAGTAGAAGGTCATGTAACCAGAGATGTGCCAAGTGAATCCTTCGATGACCATTTCTCCCAAGCAAGATTGTTTTGGAATAGCTTGGCACCATTTGAAAAAAGAGACTTAGTCAGCACATTTATATATCACTTGCAGTTCGTAGAAAGTAAATCCGTTAGAGAACAAAACGTAAATATGTGGGTAAACGTGGATAAAGGTATGGCGGATATAATAGCTGATAATATTGGCGTTGCACGTCCAAAAGGCAGTAATGTGCCTGTCACCAAAAGTTCACCCGCCCTCAGTATGGCCAATACAGCATTCCTGCCTAATACACAAAAAGTTGCAGTGCTTATCGGCAATGGATACAATGGAAGGGAAGTTAGGAGCACTTTAAACACCCTTAAACAAAATGGGGTATTCTTTGATATTGTAAGTCAAAAACTCGGCAATGTCACTGCAGATGACGGTTCTCACCTAGAGGTAGATGCTACTTTTAAGACAAAAAACCCTGTTCTATATGATACTATTTATATTGTTGGTGGAAATGTAGATAATCAAGAACAGTTTAATCAAAATATTTTAGAATATTATTATGAAACTTATAAGCATTATAAACCAATAGGTATAGCAACTACAGGGCAGGCATGTATTAGAATAAATAGAAACAGTAATCCTGAAGGGGTCATTTTTGCAGCAAACAATCCTAACTTTGCCGATGAATTCGTTGCCGCAATTGCTAAACAGCGTTTTTGGAATAGAAGATAGGTTATTTATAGTATTCCTATGGGGCAAGATCCTTCGGCTAAAGCCTCAGGATGACGGCGTGGGCGATGCATCCTGAACGCAGTGAAGGATCTTCCCATCGGGGTATAAGACTCTTCGCTTCGCTCAGAGTGACAGTAGGAAAAGCTCAGAGTGACAGTAGGAAAAGCTCAGAGTGACAGTAGGAAAGTTCAGAGTGACAACTTCCCCACATGTAATTCTATGTTAGAATTACTATGAACCTAACAACATGATATCATAAAAGAAAAAAGAAATGAGGATATCATGTTTGAAAAAGCCTTTTAATAAAAATCCGATTCTATAGGCATAAGATACCAGTTGTCTTCCTTTATTATAAAGTCTTCTAATTCCTTATCTTTAGTCAAATCTTTTACTACAAAAGGAATGGTGCTTTTGGTTTTAAAGAAGCCAAAGCTTTTAAACATTTTTTTGTATCTCATAGAGTCAGTTAGCCAAATTATTGATAAATCCACTTTTTCATTTCTAAAACAATTATCTGCTTTTAAATATAAGGCTTTTATCACGTCTTTCTGTGTGCCTATTATATCTACAATACTGCCTGATTTTGATTTATACTTTCCCTTAAGGGTTCGATTTTCAATTTTCAGTACTATATATCCTTCCAGTTGCTCTCCGGAATATGCCGCAAACGCCTTATAACATTTTGCCGGGTGATCCTTTATTCTCCAATTTAAAAATTTGCTTGTTCGCTCCGACATTATGGGATAATCAGCTTTTATCTTTTCCCATAGTTTATCAAAGTCTTTATTGAATTCAAATATTTCTTTTATCTCGTAATCATTTTTTACGGTAATTCCTTCTTCTTTATAAATGATTTTGTTTATTAAAAAGGTTATAGGTTTGGAAAAGACTTTGGCAAGTACTTCAATTTTTATTAAAGCAGTAAGAATATCATTTAAGTTATAAATCTTCATATATAAAGGAATCTCTGTCGTTAAAATTCCGCCAAGTTTTTTTATTAATCCTTCCAAAGCTGATTTGCTTGGAAAACCGTATCTAAATTTTATATCTCTTTCTATACCTATGTCATAAGATTTAAAGGCCATCTTTTCATATATTCCCTGTCTTCTATAATCTGTATCTACCATAACATCAAGAGACTGTCCTGCGTAAACTTTTTCCCTTTTTATTAAAACCTCCGTCGGAAGTAATGTAGCTTGCCCTACAAGCTTTGAATTGTCTTCAGCTATAATTATTATTGGTTCTTTCAAAGGATTGCCTTTAAATTGCCATAACCAATATTCCTTACTTCTTTTTTCTACAAATACCTTATTAAATAAAGGAATTATCCCTTCTTCATCACCGTTTTTATATTCTCGTATATGTACCAAAGTTTCATCTCCTTGTTATGTAAATATAGTTTTGTCAATCTGAACGTAGAGAAGGATTCTCTTGTCGGAGTGAAAGACTCTTCGCTGTCGCTCAGAGTGACAATAGAGGAAGGTTCAGAGTGACAATAGAGGAAGGCTCAGAGTGACAATAGAGGAAGGTTCAGAGTGACAATAGAGGAAGGCGCAGAGCTATAATACTTAAGTATCTATAATCTAGGGCAGTGCACTTCTTTGCCTGTATTGTCAAAATATTTGTCTTCTAAACATTCCAAATGATTAAAAATATGTGCCAAGTCCTCACCAAAATCAAGTAAAGAATAATCTGTATTGTGTCCATCAACAGCTTTCTCTATTACCTTTTTCTCGACTAAAACTGTTAGCTTCCTATTCAACTCAGTATTACTCACATAAGGAATACTTTTTAAAATGTCATTATAACGATTATTGCCTAATTGGACGGATTTAACTATTTCTGGTACCCATCTTAGTTTAATCAAATCATGTAAAAGTTCAAATCCGTTGTAGATTTTTCTTTCCAAAATACCACCTCAACTAACATATTTGTCTCTTTTTGTTTCTTTCATTGTATCATATAATTAAAGCATGGAAAGATAATAATTAATATAAATAAAAAATTTAAAAATAAAAAATTAGGAGGCAGAATAATGAAACATGAAAACTTATTACAAAAATATCTAGCAAATTTAGGGGTGCTAATCGTAAAGTTGCACAATATTCATTGGAATGTAGTTGGAAATCGATTTATGAGAATTCATACTTTTACAGAGGAAATCTATGATGAAATGTTTGAAAACTATGATGCAGTTGCAGAATTATTGAAGATGAAAGACGTAATGCCTTTATCTACTATGGCTGAATACTTAGAACAGTCTTCAATCGAAGAAATCAAAGCGAAAGATTTCACAGTAAAAGAATCACTGGAAATAGTAAAGAAAGATTTAGAGGCCATGAGAGTATTAGCCACAGAAATTAGAAATACTGCTGATGAAGAAGGAGATTTTGAAACTGTTGCAATGTTTGAAGACTATGTAGGATACTTTAGCAAGAATATCTGGTTTATGAACGCAATGATGAGATAGGATAACATAATAGGGAAAAAAAGGAGACGTTTAGACGTCTCCTTTTTTTATCCATTTCCCCCCGAATTTTTTACAATTTTTAAAAGTTTTTTTATATCTATCGGTTTAGTTATATAATCATCACATCCATAATCAAATGCTTTTTCCTTAAACTCTTCATCACTCAGTGCTGTAGTCATAATTATCTTTATCTGATTGACAGGTTTT
>JALNWH010000128.1 GCA_023230985.1 Bacillota bacterium | reverse complement strand
TATTCTGCTTCGGCAAAGGTCAGTTGGCTCATGATTTGGCTAGCTGGGCTAAAAAATGGACGGTGCGGCTATTGTCGCAAAAAGTGGGCAGTTATTCAGAGATTTCTTAGGTATCGTATTCCAATTTAGTTGATAAGATATTATTTTAAATAAGCAAGCATAGTTAAACGTAATCTTTATAATTTATTAAGAATTATAAATTACGTTTAACTAGTGTGGGTATTTTATATTTCATAGAGATTTTGAAGTATTAGTAAACCTGGTATCCACCCGGTCGTTATAGAGCAAAAGATAGTATATAAACCTACAGCCCTCTGAATATCTTTTGATAAGCTAAGTAGGATAAAAAATAGAAACCAAAGAATTGACCAGGCATACCAATTGAAAGTACTCCAGATACTGAAATCCATGCTTATCTTAAAAGATGAGTTTAATGCTATACTCATCGCGGTAATACTTACAAAAAAGCAAAACCAACCTAAACCTTTAGAGTCTGATTTCAAGAACTGATTCGCACCAACCCAAATGTATGTAAAAGAGAAAAGCAAAGTGAAGGCGCCGGCACTTATTAATTCAGAATTCTGAGAACTATTGAAAACCAAGTATATAGCTACTAAAAAACTTAAAAACCCAACTAGTAAGTTTATTATTGAAACATCTTTACTGTCAATTTTATCAAGCAACCAAAGTCCATTAATAAATAGAACTGCACCAACATATAATAAAGTTAAACCGAGCATGATTATTCACCTTTGTTATTTTATTCATAATTATTAATAAGCTCAGATGCAACCTCTGAAATGCTTACTCTTAGTTTCATTGCATTTTTAGCAAGAAGTTTATGGGCTTGCTCTTCAGTTACATTTGTGTTTTTCATAATTAATATTTTTGCTTTATTTACTATTTGCATTTTTGATATTTTATTTTTTGATTTCAATAACTCCTTATTTTTTATTGAAATAATTCTGCTATTTCTTCTCGCTACAACTAAGCAAGGTAGAATATCATGAGAACTAAATGGTGCTGAAATCACTCCATGAGTCTCATTTTCAATAAGCTGCGACAGAATTGTCGGGCTTTCATATTGAATAATTGATATGAGTGTTAAATTATTCTGTTGTGTATCTATTAGTTTTTTTAATTTATTATCGTAATCTTGATTAACTTCGGTAAAGATAACATCTGTACTGCAGTCAATATTTTCAGGTATAGGCCATATTTGTCTTACAGAACAACCTATCCTCATAAGTTGTAATATCAGTGAATTAACTATCTCACTCTCTGGAATTACAACCAAAACTTGTAAACTTCTAAGCTCATTTAATATATTTGTTTCAATCATATTAATTTGCCTTAATTATTGTATCAGTCCAATCCTCCAATTTATGAACTACGACGTAAGGATCTGGACAAATTGGTTGGTTGCTAGTCCATCTTATATCAAACTTTCCATTTTTATCTATTTGAGCAATTCTAGATGTTAGATTAGTGTGATTATTGCTTTTTTCTAACCAAACAAGCCCTTGAGGAGCTTTATATTTAATATTATATATATGCTTTCTTATACAAGCTGTATTCCAACTATTAGCTACCTTCATTGCTTCACTAAGTAGCATTACCTGATGGTATGCTGCTTCACTCCACGCCGTAACTGCAACATTTTCAGGAAAATTTTCTTTACACTCTGATAAGAAAAGTGAACTTTCTTTACTTTTAACAGAAGAAAAATAAGGAGCCACAACTATGTTTCCGACTGAAACACTGTTAGGCATATTATTTATTTCTGCTTCACTAGTAGTTAAACTTGCAATGGTAGGTTTTTTTTCACCTTGATATATATTATGAAATTCTTCATAAAACAGAGATGTACCATGACCAACTATAGTAGAAAACACTACATCTGGCTCTAGATTTTTTATGCGCTCAGCAGTAAATTTAATTTCATCGAATGAAGGATAAAGTGGAAGATAAAACTCATCTAATAAGTCCCCTCCATATTGTTTATAAAGCAATCGCATTACATGATTGCTTTCGCGTGGATATATATAATCTGAGCCAACAAAAACAATCCTTGGTCCATGATTTTTAATTAAATATGCTGCTAAAGGTGCACTATTTTGATTTGGAGCAGGCCCTCCATAAAAAAAATTAGGCGAATATTCAAAACCTTCATATGGAGTAGGATAAAATAATAATGAATCTGATTTTTCAATAGCAGGCATAACTGCTTTTCGAGTATGGGACATATAACAACCTATAAAAATATTTATATTTTCTTTTTTTATAAGCTCTTCTGTATATGACCTAAATCTATTAGGATCACCACCTAAATCTGTATGTACCGACAATAGCTCATGACCATTGATACCTCCCTTATCATTAATGTGTTTTATAGCGGTTTGAGCCCCATACCTCTGTGATTTTTCTATATCAGCAGTAACCCCAGTGTCTGAAAACAAAAGGCCTAATGTAGGTTCTTTTTTATATCCAACCATGTAGTATTTACCTTTTTATAAAAGTAATAATTTTATTTTTTAATATAGCTTGATAAGATTCAATCTCTCCATATTCATTATAGTTATTAGAGTTTATTAAATGCTCTGCAATAGATAATTCTATATTTTTTCTTACGGCGCGTTTTAAAGATCGAGCGCCAAACTGCTTATCAAATCCATCTGATACAATATAATTAATAACATCACAATCTAATTCAATACAAATCTTATGTTTAATAAGTCTTTTATTTAATTTTTTAATCTCCAATTCAATTATTTTATGAACTGTCTCTTCCTCAATCCAATTAAATATAATAATATTGTCAATCCTGTTGACGAATTCGGGTGAGAACACCTCTATCATTTTTTTATTAACTATCTTACTTACGTATTTGTTTCTTTTATCTTGGGATCTAGGTAATATTTTTCTTAAAAATGTTTTTTGACCTTCTTCATATTGTTGAATTTCATTTGCAGCTAAGTTACTAGTCATGAAGATTATTGAATTTCTAAAGTTATAGGTTTTTTCCCCCGATGCAACAGTTAATAACCCATTATCAAATACGTTTAATAGGGCCTGCAATACTTCAGCACTAGCTTTTTCTAACTCATCAAATAGAATGATTCCAGGAATTCCAGCTTTGCCTTCTATCTTATCTTCATCAATTATTGTAGTGCCTTCCTTTGATCCAACATAACCAGGTGGTGCTCCTGTTAAAGACGCAGCATAATGTGACTGAGATAGAGTATTCATATCAATTCTACAGAATTCGTCTGAATCTCCATATAAAGCTTTCGCTAACACTCTTACTATTTCAGTCTTACCTACGCCTGTAGGTCCAAGCAATAATGATATATAAAGAGGCTTTCTTGGGTCGGTAATATCAGCCCTAACAATTTCTAACATATCATTTATGCTTTTAACTGCTTGTTGCTGACCTATTATCTCAGACTCAACCATTCCCATAATCAACGGAATATCAAATTTATATCGACTATTTAATTTTTTATTACTAGATTTATGCACTTTAGAAACATCTATGTCTAATGTAGTCTCAACATTTAGAGCTTCGCGAACTACTTTTTTTTTCTCAATATCATCTAACATATCGTTAAGGAATGGCATAGCGTTCTCCTTGCAAAACTAAGGGCTCTAGTTATATAGCTAGAGCCCTTATTTTTATTAAGCTTCTTTTTCTTTTGCATTATAAGGAAGGTTGCCTATAGGGCATTGAGCTACCCCAATTGTTTCGCGAGTAAATCCTTCAACTTTCTCTTGTGCTTTTTCAGCATCGTTTACCCAGTTTCTATAGAAATCAAATGGGCATTTAGCAAGCCCTTTATCACCATCTCCTGAGGTGTGAATTCCTGTGTATCCACGATGTAGAAGTTTAAATAGATGATTTTGTGATTGATCATTTGCTCTTGCATCACGTATTTGCGATACAGACAATTGACCGTATTGAATACCCATTTCTTCTTCGCCACATTCGCCAAGCGTATGACCATCAAAGCCGATAATAGCTGAGTGTCCGAAGAAGCAATAAACACCATCAAACCCAGTGGCATTAGCAACAGCTACATAAGAGTTATTAGCCCAAGCCATTGCTCTACCCATTAGTATCTGCTGTTCTTTTGATGGATACATATAACCTTGACACCTAACGATTAGCTCTGCTCCTTTCATAGCACAATCTCGCCAAATCTCAGGATAGTTACCATCATCACAGATAATTAAACTGATTTTCATACCTTTTGGTCCTTCGGATACAAAAGTCTCATTACCTGGGTACCAGCCTTCGATCGGACACCAAGGCATAATTTTACGGTATTTCTGTACAATATCTCCTTTATTATTCATTAAGATTAATGTGTTATAAGGGACTTTTTTAGGATGCTCTTCATGGCGTTCGCCGGTTAAAGAAAATACACCCCACGTATTTGCTTTACGGCATGCTTTAGCAAATATTTCTGTTTCATCACCAGGGATAGTTACAGCTGTTTCCATCATTTCATCATGGTCATACATAATCCCTTGAAGGCTATATTCAGGAAAAATTACAAGATCCATGCCCGGAAGGCCTTTCTTCATTCCGACAATCATATCTGCTATTTTTTGAGCATTTTCTAACACCTCTTTTCTATTATGAAGACGAGGCATTTTATAGTTGACGACTGCTACGCCAACTGTATCGTTACTGCTTGAAATATCACCATGTCGCATAATAAGCACCTTTTATTTTTATAAAAAAAAGCTCTCTTGGAATAACCCAAGAGAGCTTATTTGCTCGAAACTAATTACAGACGATTGTTATCAATAAATAACAATTCTGATCTGATGTTTAAGCTGGCTTTATGTACATCGCCTTTGATGACGTTAGGCTTCAGCATCTTCTTTATAATACATAGCATTCATACTTTGCAATTCTTTTGCGTGATACTTTGGTATAGGTTTCTTGCGAGTTTAACACACAGATACAAATTTCAAGGAACCTCTGAAGAGTCCAGCTTATTGTTGAGTTTTTCTGGAAATGCGCCAGAAACTCAAAAAAGACCTAAAAAAGGCCGCTTTCGAGGCGAAACCACCTCTTTTAGCCCTTAATTCGCCGTTTTGACGAATTAAGAGCG
>JALNWH010000127.1 GCA_023230985.1 Bacillota bacterium | reverse complement strand
GTATAGGGGCACCATGTCAAGCGGAATGTGGAATAAATGCGATTAAGAACAAGTAATTATGTGTATTTGTATGTTGGGTAATAAGAAAGGCGGGTTTGCCAACTATTACTTGACTGTAACTTGACACCCCTCTTTATTGACTTTGGCACCAAAGAAATATATAATGCTGATATATAAAATCGATGAAAGAAGCTGTAAGCAGATGAAAAAACACAATAAATATATAGTAATATCCGTACCAATAATTATTATAGTTTTGCTCATCGGTGTCATTTTCGGGGAAGGCATTGTGAACAGGACTATAGGTAAAAAGGTACCTGTTTTAATGTATCATTGCATTACTGAAGATGAAGATTTGGCTAACAGCAACTCCTTATATGTAACAAAGAAAAAGTTTGAAGAAGATTTAAAATATCTAAGGGACAATGGTTATACAGCTATCTTTGCCAAAGATATGGATAAGCCATTGCCTAAAAAGCCTGTTGTTATAACCTTTGACGATGGTTATAAGGATAATTATATCTATGGGTATCCCTTGCTCAAAGAATACGATATGAAGGCAACTATATTTATTCTTGCCTATACTTTCGATGAAGAAATGTCTCACAAGCTGTCTTGGGAAGAAGCGGGAGCACTTGCCAGATCCGGCTTCATGGATATACAGTCTCATACATACGATTTGCACTACGAGACAGATGACGGTTTATTTGCTATGGAGCCTTTCCCAAATGAAAGTGATGAGGAATATAGAGAAAGGCTTTACAAGGACATAGATATAATGAATGAAAGATTTGATAAATATATAGGATATAGGCCTACAGTTTTTGCCTATCCTTACGGGAAATATACAAAGATAACAGAGGAAGTATTAAAAGAAGCGGATTATAAAGCTACCTTTACCACAGAAAAAAGAATAGGTAATAGCAGGCAGGGCTTATACTTGTATCCAAGAATGGCAGTGTATCAAAAATCAGGACTTGATACCATACTTAAAAAATAAGGCATCAATATAAATAGAGGGTTCAGATAATGATTTTTTCATCTTATAAGTTTTTATTCGGGTTTTTACCTATAGTCTATGTGATATTCTTAGTACTTAATAAATCTAAAATGGAAGTGATTGCCAAGTATTGGTTGGTGATGGCATCCTTTTATTTTTATGCCCAAGGTTCCCTAAGCTTTTTCCCATATTTTGCAGGAAGCGTGGGTTTTAATTTTTTAATAGGCTATTTAATTGGAAAGCAAAATGGAGAAAATTCCGGCACAATTAAAAAAATTCTTCTTACGATGGGCTTGGCTGAAAATATTATATTGCTTGGCTACTTTAAATACACTAATTTTTTAATTACTAATTATAACTTTCTGACAAAAGCACAGATTCCATTGAAAACTATAATGTTACCCATTGGGATATCTTTCTTTACCTTTCAGCTTATCGCTTATTTAATAGATTCCTATAGGGGACTGACAAAGGATTATTCCTTTTTAAATTACCTGTTGTTTATAACTTTTTTCCCCCAACTCATTGTTGGGCCTATAGTTCATCATAGCGATGTGGTACCTCAGTTCGAAGACAAAGAACAAAGTATTTTTAATATAGAAAACCTTATTTTAGGGATATGTATGTTCTCTTTAGGCTGCAGCAAGAAGATACTTCTTGCAGATCCTCTTACGGCTTTTGCCCAACCTTATTTCAAAGATCCGTCAGGTGGATTTTGGCTGGGCTGGCTTTCCGCATTGGCCTACACGATTTCTTATTATTTTGATCTGTCCGGCTACGGAGATATGGCAATAGGCTTGGGGCTGCTCTTTAATATAAAATTGCCACAAAACTTTAATTCACCTTATAAGGCTAGGGATTTTCAAGAATATTGGAGAAGATGGCATATAACTTTATCCAATTTCTTATCCAAATATATTTTTAGAAGCATATTTAAAAAAGGAGATGGCAGCCGCAAATACTACTTTGCTATTATGGTGACATTTTTGGTTTCCGGTATATGGCATGGAGCGGGCTGGAGTTTTATAATCTGGGGATTGGTAAATGGTGTTTTTGTATGTATTTCAAGCTATATGAATAGAAAAAACGTCAGGCTGCCCGACGCTTTGGCATGGTTTTTAACCTTTGTTGGGGTGGTGGGCACACGAATAATATTTGTTTCCGGCAGTATAAGTAATCTGATGAAGGTTTCTAAAGAATTATTGAAACCGGCGGAGATAACGTTTGCAATAAATGGTTTATGGTCTTTTTTTATGGATAATTATTATAATATGCTGCTTTTAATTATCGGTATGGGAATTGTATTTTTCGCAAAAAATTCAAACGAATTGATGAAAGACTTTAAACCAAAGCTAAAGTATGCATTTGCCGCAGGGGTCTTGCTGGGGCTTTCAATAATACAAATGGGCGAAGTAACCAAATTTTTATACTTCCAGTTTTGAGGTGTGCTATGGGGATTAATAAAAGATGGATATTAACTTTTGTGTCCGTATTAATAATATTTCTAATGCTATTATCTTCTATAAATTATATAGTGGATCCTTTTGGGGTTTTTGGGGATAAATTTTTTAAATGGGATACCTATAATATCGTCAATAACCAAAGGATAGGTAAAATAGATTATTTAGACAAATATCATAATAAATTTGATTCATATATAATAGGCGGTTCCAAGTCGGGAGCCATGATTCCCGGTAAATTGGAAAAATACTTTGAAGGGTCAAAATTTTACAGCATGCTTATGTATGGCGGGGATTTCTATGATTATGAGCTTATAGCAAAGTATCTGATTGATAATTATGAAGTAAAAAACTTGGTGCTGCATATGAGCGTATTTGAAATAAAGCGGTACGGAAGGGGAGAAGGAATCCAAAATCAGCCTCATGCCAAGGTTACGGGGGAATCACTGCCGAAGTTTTATTTTAAATTTTTTACACTGAACCTAGACTATAGCAGAGAAAAGGTGGAAGCTTGGTTAAAAGAAGATAAAACTTTATGTTCTGTCATAAGGTCGGAGGACGGAGTGTTTGAAAAGACGAAGATTGATAAAAGACTTAGGGAAAACCCGGAGGAATTTGTAGTCCAAGAACCGTCATTTCATAAGAAACATTATAATATAGGAAATATAGGCTTATACAAAAATGTGGAGGCATTGAAGGAAATAAAAGAATATTGTGAGAACCATAATGTAAACTTTTTTGCAATCGCTGCACCTACACATTATTTAGAGATGGATGCCTTTCATAGGGAGAAGTTCACGGAATATTGGAGAGAGATCTCTCAGATAACGGATTTTTGGGATTTCAGCGGATATAATTCTATAAGCATGGATTCGAGGAATTTCTATGACGTATCCCATTATAGCAACCATGTGGGGGAATTGATGATGGCTCGGATGTTTGACGATAACAGTATCGATGTCCCCGAGGATTTTGGAATCTATGTGACTAAGGATAATGTGGAAGAGGTATTGGGGGAGAAGTTTAAGAATGACAAATAAAAGATGCAAAGGAGCGAATGTAAATAACTTTTCTGCAAAAATTGGTAAACATTAGAGGAAAAAAAACTTTTATGTAGAATAAGGTAAATTATAAGCAATACAGGGGTGTTTAGTGTGGAAAAATCAACAATAATCGATAGATATGAGATAATAGACACACTACATGCTGATGAATATCAATCCACTTTTGTCTGCAATCTTATGAATACGGATGACAATAGGGATTATATAGTCAACGAATTTAGAGACCCCGAAATTATAATGGCTGTAAGGGATTCCTTTGTATTCAATAAAAAAGTCATAAAATTACTTGAGGCTTTCCAGTACGATGACAAATTTTATACTGTTTTTCCGCCGATAATCGGTACACCTCTTGATCAATACATTTCTAAACACAATTTAACAATAGCGGATAAGATGACTTTTACCGATATGGCTTTAAAAAAATTTGTAGAAATAAGCAGTTTGGATTATGTCATACAATATGCATTATGTGATTTAAAAAATATTTCCGTACAAAGCAGGAGATTCTTTCATTTTAATAATATATATGATTTTAATAAAGATGCTTTAGAAGTGGAATACGTTGATATAATAAAGAAAATAGGATATCTAATGCTGTGTTTTTTTGCAAATAAAGCGGATGCGGATATTGAAAAAGATAAAAATAGTTTACCGCCGGCTATTTTACCTATTACCGTAAAATGTATGTCCGGAGGGTATAATTCTTTGGGAAAAGTCTATGCCGATTTTAGAAACACTCTGCTATATACTACTTTTGTTGATCCCACTTCTTTAGATAATCAAATAAGGAGCAAAGCAAAAGCAGTTAAAGCTCGTAAAAGGCATAAAATTAATGTGCCGCGGGTTATAGCATGGCTGTTAATATTTGCTTTTTTAATTGGTGGATGCACCTGGTTTATTAAAAATAGAGGTACATTAGTGGGACCCGGCAAAGGATTTGGTATAGGTAAAAAGGGTAATCCTCCTATTGCTGATTTTACCATCAGTATTAATAAGATTTATAAAGATGATGAAGTTAAATTTATAGATAAATCTGTGGCTACCAATCCCGGAGATGAAATAGAGACTCGTCTATGGACTGTTGAGAAAGACGGGATTGTCATAATGAATTCAGATGAAGACTCAATCACTTATTCTTTTAATGAGATAGGTGAATATAGGATATCACTGATAGCTCAAGACTCTAGGGGCCTGGATAGTGAACCCTATACTCACAGTATAATTGTCTTGGAAAAACCTGAATTTCCGGATGATGTTGATGACGACGCTATCTACGATAGGAAATAGCTGTTGAGTCTATTTCATCAATGTTTTGGCAGCCTGTCATTATCATAGTCTGTTCAAGTTCACTTCCTGTTTTCTCAGTATACATCGCGACTCCATCGATACCGCCACCGTAAGCAGCAATACAATAGGGTCTCCCTATGAGAACGGCATCTGCGCCTAAGGCAATGGCTTTAAACACATCGATACCTGTCCTTATTCCACCGTCTACCAAAACTTTCATTTTGCCTTTGACGTGTTTTACTATTTCAGGAAGCACTTCCGCTGTTCCCGGTGTATGATCTAATACCCTGCCTCCGTGATTTGAAACAACTATACCGTATACTCCTGCTTCCAATGCTTTTTCAGCTCCATGAACAGTCATAATGCCCTT
>JALNWH010000126.1 GCA_023230985.1 Bacillota bacterium | reverse complement strand
GAATCCTGCAGGAATTGACACCGTGCATTCGAATGAGAATGTCGGTTGTCGGGTTTCATTGGGCCAGTCCCTCCACCTCTCTGGATAAGCAAATCAGTTTTTACTTCCATATTCAATTCATTAGAAAACATATTAATACAAAACTTTTTATTTGTCAAATATATTTTAAAATTTTATTATTTTCTTATTATCCACCCTCAGTGAAAATTTATTCTTTTAATGGGTAATATACAAATGTTTTTTTAAAATTATCAATCTTTTTGTAATAAGTCCCTTATTTCCCTAAGCAGTAAAATGTCTTCGGTAGGCCTCTCCGGAACTTCTTCCTTTTCCTCTTCTTCCACTTCTTCTCTTCGATGAAATTTGTTAATAGCCTTTATCATCATAAATATGGCAAAGGCAACCAGAAGAAAGTTCACTATACTTTGGATGAAATTTCCATAGTAAATTGCCGCTTCCGCCGTATCATCCACTGCAGGTGTTATAACATATTTCAAATATGTAAAATCAATACCTCCAAAAAGTATACCTATAATAGGCATAATAATATCATTTACTAAAGAAGTTACTATTGCAGTAAAAGCACTGCCCACAATAATACCCACTGCCAAATCAATTACGCTTCCCCGTGAAATAAACTCTTTAAATTCGCTGATAAGACCCTTTTTTTTACTCATTTTAACCGCACTTCTCCTCACTTAAAATATTTTCGTTTAACTTTTACAATTTTTTCTTATTTAGTAACTTTAACATAATAATCGTCGGTTTTCAATCAGTTTTGATAATTAAAGAATAATCATTATTTGTGAGTCTTATATTACTGTTAATACATTGCATGTATTTATATTTTTTACAGTAGATTATTAGTATTTAATTATGATTGCATTGTGGTAAGACTTAGAATCTATTAACGAATAATCTTTATCTCACACTTATACATTTTTTAATCATATATTTACTGAGATGGCTTACTCCGCAGGCCAGGGATATCTTTTTAAAAATTTCATCCTTTTTATCATTATTCCACCAAGAGCCTGCCAAAACTGTTATATTTGTATCTTTGAATGCTGCAGGGAGCATTGGTGTAGAAGGGCCAATCATAACTATTTCTCTGGCATTTTTGCACATATCTAAAAGTTCATCAATAGTATTATTTACGACAGTTGTACCGCTTAAGGTAACTATATCGCAATCAGCCAATTCCTCCGACTGTTTTTCTGTAGGATATAAATCTACCTTTTCACCGCCTCTTAGAGATAGTCCCATATCAAATATCTTTACTTTTTTTGCTTTATTACTAAATTCCTTTGCCACAGGCTTAATATAACCTATCATGCCTACGTTATCTGTAGGAAGAACATTTATGCCGAAGGTTAGACCGGGATTATCTACATCTGCTACCGGTAAGCTTTGGGAAGCTGCAGTAATTACTGCCATTCCTATTCCTCTTTGTAAATCCTCCTTCCCATTTACAAGCCATTCCGCCATTTCACCGGCAGGTTTACCAATCATCTCTTGGGCATAGGGAAATATAGAGCATCCATTGGGTAAATCCTCTCTTATCGTATAGGATACCCCTACATGTCCATTATCTAACTGCACTCCCATAAGAGAAATACCTACAACGACATCTTTTATCTTTACAGCTTTTAAATTCAATTGTGCCTGTTCTACAATCTTATCTATCAACATGTAATTCCCTGCCTTTCTTTTTCTATATTGTTGGGACTACACAAACATCCCGGCTTATATCTGAAATATGATATAAATGCAAATCCGTGTCATAAAGCATAGATAAAAATTCTCCAGAAATTACTTCTTCGGATTTCCCAAATACAAATTGTCCATTTTGACTAAGTGCAGCTACTTTGCCTCCAAGCAATAGAGCATGATCCGGATTATGAGTTGTAATCACAGCACTAAATCCATCTTCTGTAACCTTTTTAATTATTTTTAGTACTTTTATCTGATTACCGTAATCAAGATGTGCTGTAGGCTCATCCATTAGAATTATCTTTGGTCTTTGTGCCAAGGCTCTTGCTATGCTGGCAAGCTGCCTTTCTCCACCGCTTATATGGGTATAAAATTTATGAGAAATATGTGTTACTCCCATTTGCTCCAAAGCACTCCTAGCAATATCATAATGAAATTTTTTTGGCTTTTCAAAAGTACCTATCCTTGGTGCACACCCGGTTACAACATAGCTTAATACTTCATAGGAAAAGGAGGGCACAATAAGCTGAGGTACAAAAGCTACCTTCATTGCAATTTCTTTAGGGGACATTTTATTCAGGGCTCTACCCTCTAACATTATCTCCCCTACTGTAGGAGTGATAAGATTGGCAATACAATTAAGAAGAGTGGTTTTGCCTACACCGTTTGGACCCAATATGGTAATAATCTGACCTTTATCAATGGGAAATGAAATATCACGAAGTATACTATGACCCTCTTCATAGGAAAAGCTTATATTTTTTATTTCTGCTAACATCCTACCCCTCCTAACTAATATTTGCCTTTTGCCAATATAAAAGCAGGGCATAGAATGGTGCCCCGATAATACCTGTAAGAATTGATAAAGGTATTTCCACTGTCATTAAAGCTCTAGCCATTGTATCTATTATACACATAAAAATAGCACCTAATAACACAGTGACGGGTATCATTTTTATATGATCCGAGCCTACAATAAGACGTGCCAAATGAGGTATTACAAGGCCAATCCATCCCACTGTACCGCTAATACTCACCGCTGCAGCTGTAAGTAGGCTTGCACAGGCAATGATTATACCTCTGAATTTTTTTACATCCATACCTAAAGTTTTTGCCTCTATCTCCCCAAAGGATAATATATTAATACGCCAAGATAAACCAATAAGCAAAACCATTCCCAGGAAAAAAGCAGGACCGATAGCAAATATTTCTTTCAAATTAATATTAGCAAAACTGCCCATCTGCCAAAAAACTATTGTAGCCAGTTCTGTCTGTTCTTCTGCAATAAATTTCATTATAGCCAGCAAGGATGATAAAAACCCGCCTACAATAATACCGGATAGCACCAGCATTAAATTAGAATGATTCTTTAACAATCTTGGAATTGCCGTGGCGATAATTACGGCAATAATACCTCCCAAAAAAGCAAAAACCTGCCTCCCTGCTATTCCCATACCAAGCATTATGGCTCCTGCTGCACCGACACTTGCTCCTGATGAAACCCCCAGAATATCCGGGGAAACTAAAGGATTTCTAAATACTCCTTGATATACTGCACCGGAAAGGGATAACATTGCACCTATTATGATGGAAGCCAATACTCGAGGTATTCTTATGGAAAAGACAACGATTTCCATTGCTTCATCGATATCGACAGGAATCCCTAGTTTACTTTTTATAGCATTTAATACATCCATGGGATTTGTGCTTAGTCTGCCTACGCAAATACCGGCTAACGCCGCACCGAATAACAATACAAATAATAATAAAATTGTAAGTGCATATGTTGATTTTTTCATATTTAAAATTTCCTACCTCTATTTTTCAAGGCTACTCCAATTGGAGTAGCCTTGAGTTTATTTAATTTTACTTTATACCCATTTGTGCGGCGGTAAATGTTTTACCATATACCATATTATAAAATTCATCTATGTTTTTCATTAAATCATTGAAGCTATACAATTCCGGATGAAGGTTGTATAGACCCCAACGTAAACCCAATACAGCTGATGCTGTCGGGTAATCCCAAGGTTCCAAGTCACAGGGGAAAATATATACTGCTTTATCTTTTATAGCCTTAATGCTTGCCCATTTCGGATCCTTCAATAAATCTTCTACTGTATAGGTCGCATAATTAGGCACCCAAATAATATCCGGATTCCAAGCAATTATTTGCTCAATATTAACGTCTGCAAAGGCACCCTTTACATTTAATCCTTTTACAGCATTGACACCGCCGGCCATCTCTATAATATCCGTTTGTATCATTGATGACGAAGCCACGGAATAATTACTGGAGCTGCCCAAAAATATGACACTGGGCTTTGTCTTTGCTTTTGTAGAAAATTGTTTTGCTTCCGATATGCTCTTATCAATAAAAGCATTTATTTGATTTGCTTTGTTATCTTCACCTAAAACAGCACCTACGATTTTAAGAGAATTTTTGATTGTATCAAAGCTCTCTGTATTGGGAAGTGCTACTACAGCCTTAACACCTACATTTTCAAATTGTTCTGCTTGTTCCTTAAAACGCTCCGGTAAGACAGCAACGTTGTTCTTACCTAGTGTAACCACAGTTTCAAAGTTGATATTGCCTCCTTTTCCTATTTGCACTATTCCGTCATAATCCTCCATAACATAGTCATAAAGCTTGTTGGCCATCATTTTATTGCCAAATCCGGCAATATATTTATCTCCGCCGCCCAAAACAATACCTGTATTAAGGGAAGGATTATGAGTCCCCAGTATCTTGCTTGCTGGCTTATCTAAAGTAACTACTCTGCCCACAACATCTGTAACAGTTATCTTTGTTGATACGGGAGCTTTTGGTTGGGTAACCACAGCAGGCTTTTCATCAGAAACAGTACCTTTCCCATCCGCTGGGATTATAAGTTTCTGTCCTACTAAAATTAGATGAGGGTTACTTATATTGTTCTTTTGAGCAATAGCTTGATAGGTCACACCGTATTTGGCACCGATTTTTGCCAAGGTGTCCCCGCTTTTTACCTCATAAACAGTATCCGCGGCAACGGTAATCCCATATGTAAATAACAAAACAACAGTGATAAGTAAACATAAAAACCTTTTCATAATTTTCCTCCTTTTAATGGAGCACTTTTCTATAGTTGTTATTCAGCCTCTTGTCCCATAATAAAAATTTTCAGTAACAAAAAAAGCGGTTTTACCCGCTTAGATTTAATGCTATTATATTTCTTTCCAATACGGGAGGCAAGTAGGTTTACCCCTTACCCATTGGCCTAATTTTCATAGGTATCAACCCTTAGAAAAGTGGCTCGAAATATTTTTATTTATTATATTCAACTCCATTATAAATAATATCCATTTTAGTGTCAATTCAAATAGCTTATACACAGTCTTAACGAGTAAACTTTATATATAAATATATATATCCAATATTTATTACATAGAATTCCAAACATTCTGAATTTAACCTTTCTGTCACTAATTAAAAAAACGTTACTTTAATTGCCAGG
>JALNWH010000125.1 GCA_023230985.1 Bacillota bacterium | reverse complement strand
TTTCCTCCTCATTTTTTTATATTAAATCCGCAATTTTAGTTTACGGATTTATTGTCTTAATCCTTTTTATAAATTTCCCAAAACCGGGCTTTCCTATCACTTTCCCTTTTTCTGATACTATATTACCTCTAACCAACACAATATCCGGCATTCCTTTTAGTTTCATGCCATCGTAGGGTGTCCATCCGCATTTTGATATTACAGTATCATTCGAAATGATTTCTTCTTTATCCATATCCAATATCACTATATCTGCATCAGCCCCGACTTCTATAAATCCTTTTGCCGGATATAAGCCATATAACTTCGCCGGATTTTCACACATGGTTTCAACAACTTTATTTAGAGTCGTTTTACCTTCATTAACAGCATTTAACATCAATCTCATAGAAGTCTCTATCCCGGGAATGCCATTAGGTGCATCCCAAATGTTCTTCTCTCCCGGCAGCTTGTCAGCTTTTGGATAAGGACAATGATCAGAACCGATGGTAGTGACATACCCCTTGTTATAAAGTTCCCACATCCTATCCAAGTCTTTTTTTAGCCTCATGGGGGGAGTGAACTTTACCCAGGGTCCCTTTGTCTCCATATCGTCTTCTGTTAGATATAGATAATGAGGACATGTTTCAGCATAAATGCTATAACCCTCATCCCTTGCTTGTTTAATTTTTTCCAATAAGTTTGGTTGGCTTACATGAGCTATATTTACTCTAACCTTTGTTGCCTTTGCCACAGAGATTACGGCTTCCACAGCCACTTCCTCGGCCAAAGCCGATCTCCATTCCAGATGTGATAAGAAGTCTGTCCTTCCTTGTGCTTTGAGATTTTCTTCATTTGATTTGAGTATACTGTCATCCTCTGAGTGAATTAAAACTGTTCCATCCATTGAAGCAATTTTTTTAAAGCTTTCATAAAGATATCCGGAATACATGGCTTTAACCCCGTGAAGGTTACAAGTAAACATTTTAAAACCTGTTATGCCGGCCTTCCACATATCTTCTAAGTTGTCTAAATTTTCCGGAGAACCGCCGCCTTTTAAACCAAAATCCACTACGGATTTATCCTTGAGGTATTCTATCTTTTCCTTTAACTCCTTTACAGAGTAAACAGCTGGTATTGTCCTGTGATGATCTACTACGGTAGTTATACCGCCATAGGCAGCAGCAATAGTACCCGTGGTGAAATCCTCTCTTTCCGTATAACCGGGATCCATCATATGAGTGTGGCCATCTACTCCGCCGGGTATAATATATCTGCCTTTTGCATCTATAATCTTATCTGCCTTACAATCCTCCTTCTCATTAACTAGGGCAACAATCTTTTCATCCTTTATCAAAATATTATTCTTTATCTGCCCTCTAGAATTAACAATTATTCCGTTTTTTATCAACAAATCGCCTTTAATCATTCTATCAACCCCTCGCATAAGAATTGTATAGTTCTTTTGTTATAATTATAACAAAACTATATTCGGTGCATTAAACAAAGATACGCTGTTTATTTGGGTTTTATCCCAAATAAACAGCGTATCTTTATCACAACTTCAAAATAATAAAATTTTTAATATTTATATTAGCTTAATTCAGTCCTTTTGTAAAGTTTTAAGATTTCTTTAGCACCATATAGAATTCCGGCTGAAATATCCGAGCCGGAGCTGCTCCCTATTTTCTCCATATTATAAAAGCTTCTATTTATTTGCTCAATGTCACCATATATTAGAACATTTATCATGTTTTCTACCCAACTAATGAATCCCCCCAAGGCACCTTGACGAAGCATATTGTAGCTTATTAAATTAGTTCTATTAACTGCATCCTTTATTGCTGTTTCTACAAGTTTTGTTCTACCTTTTTTGTTTAATCCCAAAAAATATATGCTGGTGAATATCCCTAGGATAAAATCATCTCCGGAAGGAGTAAGACCGGGACCTAATCCTATTAGATGGGATAGCCGGACTCCCGCTTCTTCAAATTCATGTTTTTGAAAATGAATACTAAAAAGCTCCAGCCACGTACTTGCGTAATCAGAGTATACATTGTCTTTTCCTAATAATCCGGCTTTATTACCTTTTTTATCAAGAAGTCTTTGAAAGTATATTATATTTACCTCAAGTTTTGTCATATCATTTAGAGATAGGCGGTTAACGATTTTTCCTCTTATTATTCTTGCATCCTTAATGTTTATTAATCTATGAAAATCCCATATTGAATCTATCGTCATCAGGGATTTTAAATCTTGAAAATCCTTATTTCCTAAAATGATTGTCTGGGGTCCTTCAGAAAAACCTTTCGGTAAAATTGTTATTAACCAATTCTCCTTTGCTATAAAGTTTATTGCATGATCAAAAACAGAATGTACCTTTACTCGATAGCTACAGCCCTCCAGTAAGCTTTTCACCTGTTCTCCAATATTAATCGCATTAATTATGTCTTTTCTAATTATCTTTATCCCTTGCTTTCATTTGGATTTCATGTTTTTATCGTGATAAGGCTGCACTTTCTCCCGCTATCTTTCCAAATACCACTGTATCCGGCACAGCATTTCCACCCAATCTATTAGAGCCGTGAATTCCTCCGGTTACTTCTCCGGCGGCATATAAGCCTTTTATTACTTTTCCTTCCGTACTGAGAACTTGTGCTTTTGTATTTATTTCAATACCGCCCATAGTATGATGCACCGTAGGTACACGAGCTCCGGCATAAAAAGGAGGTTTATCTAATTTGTTTTGAAACAATGTTCTTCCAAAAGGATCTTCTACTTCTTTATCCACAGCTTTATTGAAAGTCTCTACTGTAGAAACAAGATTTTCCGGATTTACACCTATTTGCGCCGCCAATTCTTCTAACGTATCTGCCTTAAAAGCTATACCTTCTTCAACAAGAAAATCTATGGTTTCATCAAAATTATTCTTGGTATCTCCTGTAGGATAAGAAGTTTTATCAACTATTATCCACAAAAGATAGTCTTCTTGTTGGAATAAGGCTTTGGTCATTACATCTCTTCTTG
Source organism: Bacillota bacterium (assembly GCA_023230985.1). GTDB lineage: Bacteria > Bacillota > Clostridia > Lutisporales > Lutisporaceae > JAAYKT01. The sequence goes on along the minus strand of JALNWH010000125.1, from coordinate 2,234 downwards.
CCCCTTCATCGACAAACCTATTTCCATCTTTATTAACATATATTCTATTTTCTACTGTCTGCCCTATATTACCGCTTAAACTGCCGGTTTCCGGATCCCCTGACGGAAGAAGCTGTATTTGTTCCATGCCAATAAGATTTGCACCTATTTTTTCCGCCATCCAGGCTCCATCACCCATTGCTCCCGGTCTATTGGTTGATTTTAGATTCGTAAGATCAGGCCACATTTTATTATAATGGTTTCTGGCGTTTACATTGTAACTAAAGCCACCGGTAGCAATAATAACGCCATTGTCAGCTTTTGCAATAACAATGTTTTCCGGGCTTTCCGCTTCAACACCTATGACTTTTCCATCCTTCACTATAAGTTCCGTAGCCTTTGTATTTACCAAAATTTCTATATCATCGCTATTTTTATTTATATATTCCATATAAGTTTCAATATAACCTGTTCCTATAGGTTTTTCAGGTTCGTGAGACCTGGGCCAAAGAGCCCCTGTAACTGTAAATACTTTCTCTTTAAATTTCATCCCCATACTTTCCAGCCATACTAGTGAAGGGTATGTGTTTTCTACAAGGGTTCTAACCAGTTCCGGTTTTGCCAATTTATCGCCGCCTTCATAGGTCTGCATATAGTGTTTATCTATGGAATCTTCTATACCTTGGGCAGTTTGGCGTTTTGGATCCACAGCGTTATATGCCGCTCCGGAGATTATTGTGTTTCCTCCAATTAAAGGCATTTTCTCTAAAACTAAAACCTTAGCACCATTTTGGTGTGCAGATACTGCAGCAGCTAAACCTGCCCCACCGGCACCAATTATTACCACATCAGCTTTTTTTTCCAGCTTACCTCTTAAATGGGTACCCCCCGTATCAACTATTTTCCAATAATCGTTGATATTTGCCCCGGCCTTTTCTAAGGCCTCTACCACCGCTGCTAAAACACCATCACTGGACCTTGTACATCCGGCCACTGCATCCACTGCTATGCTTTGGTGCTTGACTATTTCTTCTGCTATAATTTTAGCAGCTATTTCTCCTACACCGGGGGATTCGTTATGTTCCAATATCTCTACTTCTTTTATTTTATCTCCTTCAAGGGATACCCCTACTTGTATAGTACCATAGCAACCTTTTCCCTCTCCTACGTATGTGTCAAGTTTCTCATCATCTATAGCGATTTTGGTCTTTTCTTTATCCAGTTTAATCACCATTCCCGGATATATGAGATGGGGGTTTTTGATATCGTTTAAATCAGCAAGATTTTGCCAAGTAGTGTTGTTTTCCTCAGCTATTTTCCATAAAACATCCCCGGGTTTAACTATGTAAATGCTATCGGCATAAATATTTGTAATAACTGCACTCATTAACACAATTATAAGAATTATGCTTAGCAGTCTCTTTCTCATTTTTATCATCCTCCAATATAATAGTTTATATTTAAATTTTGCCGGTCATTATATTATTCAATTTATTAAAGGGTAAATCCTTTTAATTATCACATTATCTTAGTTGTTGTTTATGGGTATTACTATTTTCTTTTTAAAAAGGCCTCTGCCAATCAATAAAATAATTTTACCGTTTTTTACAACCTTTCTAATGGGCTTGCCCAATTCTTTTTCAAGTGACTTTATGGTTTCATCGTCAGGTATGCCAATAATACCTATTGATGCTGCTTTTTTTACCAATTCTTTACTCCTTCCTATACATAACTTTAATTTATATTTCTATTATATCAATTTCACATAAAAAAAGAATATCTCATATTAAATGCAATATCCCGGAATATAAACACGATAGAAAATCTGATTATCTAATCTGTACTTTTATATCCTCCCCTAAGCCCTTTGCCAATAGTTGAAAATCCTTTAAAAAATAGTTTAACAGATTTGGTCGTCTCCTTATAGCCAAAGGATGATACGATATTATAGTCGGATGTCCCATCAGGTTTTGCCAGTCTCCGCGTAACCCCTTCACATTGACATCCTTATCATCAAACATACATTGCACAACAACATCGCCTAAGCAAACCAGAAACTTTGGTTTTGCTTTTTCTATTTGCCTAATAATAAAAGGCGCACTAAATGCTCTGGCTTTATCTTTATCATAGGTGCGGCGAGGTCTGCATTTTAATATATATGTTAAATATACTTCATCTAATGGTATGCCTGATTCATACAAACCCATCTGTAAAGTTTCCCTTGTCCCACAAAGGTATTCATGTCCATCCTTATT
>JALNWH010000124.1 GCA_023230985.1 Bacillota bacterium | reverse complement strand
TCTTCGCCGATAGAAGCTGCTAATGTGTCTAATCCGACGGGGCCTCCATCAAATTTATCAATAATCGTAAACAACATCCTTCTATCTATTTCATCCAGCCCGAAACTATCAACTTCCAAAAGTTTTAGACCTTCATCAGCTACTTTGTCAGTTATAATACCATCAGCTTTAACTTGAGCAAAGTCTCTTACTCTTTTTAGCAATCTGTTTGCAACTCTTGGCGTTCCTCTTGAACGCTTAGCTATTTCCATTGCTCCTTTTTCTTCAATTCCTATTTGTAATATTTTTGCAGATCTTAAAACAATCTTGAATAAGTCTTCATCATCGTAATAGTTTAATCTGCATATCACACCAAATCTATCTCTTAAAGGAGAGGTTATCATGCCCGCTCTGGTTGTTGCGCCTATCATAGTAAAATTCGGTATATCCAATCTTATGGAACGCGCACTTGGACCCTTACCAATTATGATATCAATTGCACAATCTTCCATTGCAGGGTAAAGAATCTCCTCTATATTCCGATTTAGCCTGTGAATCTCATCTATAAATAATACATCATTATAGTCTAAATTAGTCAAAATAGCAGCAAGGTCTCCTTGCTTTTCTATTGCAGGTCCTGAGGTGACTCTAATATTTACATCTAATTCATTAGCAATTATATTTGCCATGGTGGTTTTACCCAAACCCGGAGGCCCATATAATAGAACATGATCCAGGGCTTCTTTTCGCTTTTTCGCAGCTTCTATAAATATTCTCATCTTTTCTTTAGCTGAAGTTTGACCTATATATTCATCCAGATACTTTGGTCTAAGGTTAAACTCCAAATCATCTTCATTTATAGGATTAGCTGTTATTATTCTATCTTCCATTATTATCACCTAAATCCTTGATAATCTTTTTAAAGCCTCTTTTATTAAGCTATCTACAGGTCTGTTTTTGTTCTCTATAGAAGAAAGTGCCATAGAGGCCTCATTATAATTATAACCAAGAGATATTAAAGCTTGTACCACTTGAATTATATTATCACTGTCATCGCTTGTAACTGTTGCTATAATACTGCTGTCACCATTTATTTTATCTTTCAATTCCAATATGATTCTTTCCGCTGTTTTTTTACCGACTCCGGGGGCTCTTGTCAATTCTTTATAATCCTTTGTTGCAATTGCTAATGTTAATTCATCAATTTTTAAGCTTGATAAAACTGATACCGCAACTTTGGGGCCCACGCCTGATACGGAAGTAAGCAATTTAAATATTTTTAACTCGGTTTTGTTAGAAAATCCATACAATATAATATTATCGTCTCTAATCACCAGTTCAGTATAAATCTTTGTAACTTTCCCAATATTCAAGTCCTTAATGGTATTTTGTGAGCATATTGTTCTAAAACCCATACCATTAATATCAACTACTACGTAATTTTCTCCTATATCAGCAATTACTCCATTTAAATATTCATACATAGATTATCTCCTTTAAACCTTAAAAAGATTTGAAAACTTCGAACTGCTGCCATGACAAATTGCGACAGCTAAGGCATCAGCCACATCGTCCGGCTTGGGTACCTCTTTCAAATTTAACAGCATTTTTACCATCTGTTGCATCTGGTTTTTATCCGCCCTGCCATAACCTACTATGGCCTGTTTGACTTGCAAAGGAGTGTATTCATATATGGGTATATTCATTTTTGATGCCGCCAATAGAATCACTCCCCTAGCATGTCCTACAATTAAAGCTGTTTTTACATTTTTATTAAAAAACAATTCCTCAACTGCATATGCATCCGGTTTGTACAGTTCCAATATTTTTATCAAACTTTCATAAATAAAAGAAAGTCTTTCCGGCATGGATAGCTCCGGTGATGTAGTCAAAGCACCGGAATCAATGATTTTATATCTATTATCTTTAATACTTATAATTCCATAACCAAGAATTGCTATACCGGGGTCAATGCCCATTATTATCAAATAAACACATCCAATACAAACATATATTCGCTATTAATACTATAACCTTTCCCCAAAAAAAAATAAAGCTTTAAAACTAAATTAAATGCTTTATAGCTTTTTATGTTACAGTAATAGCATTGTATATATTTATATTTTGTTAGTTGCTAAAACCCTCTAGTTTTTGTTCCATATCATCTTCTGTATCGGTAACTATTCCACTGGTTAAAAAGATTTGATCCTCCGGTGTAAGGACATTTATATCTATATCTGTCTTTTCTTTTAAGATTTTTTCACCATTTTCATTATATGTATATATTGCAATATTATTGTCTTTTACTCCAATAATAAAATGCTTCGGACAAAAGGCATCTATTTCCTTAATCATAAGTATGCAGTCATCTTTTATCTCTTCTATTTCCCAGCCTTCTATTCTGTTTTCCAAATCTTCTATGCTTAAACCGACAAAAAAATCCGGTGCCGCGATATTTCTTTCAATTGTATGTCCACACATCTTAAAATGCGTGATATAACAAAATTCTGTTGTTTCTTTAATCCTATATTGTGCATTATCGTTAGGGTTTTCTACATTTCGTAAGCTTCTGGGAATTATTAAATTCTTATTTACCTTAGATAATCCATCATTCTCTTTGGTTTCGCCAACATTGTTAATGAAATAGCCTACAATAAAAGAAATGACAAGAATAATGCTAAGTAATAAGAAAACTCTTTTAGCTTTACTCTTTCTTTTATTAATAAACATCAAATAACCTCCATGTTCTTATGGAAGTTATTATTACCATATTTATCATTATTATTCATATTTAAGCTAACTTGAGTTTAATCACATTCAGGAAAATCTCCGTTGTGATAAAAATCTTTAACATCATCATTGTCATCAAACATATCCAGCATCTTGTTAATCCGTTTTATATCATCTTCCGAGGATATTTTGACTGTATTTTGGGGAATCATAGTTATTTCTGCCGAAACCATATTAATACCGCTGTTTTCTAGATTCAACCTGACATCAGAAAAAGTAGATGGTTCAGTATAAATTTCGTAAGAGTCATCTTCAGTTATAAGGTCCTCCGCACCTGCGTCCAAGGCTAGCATAATTAATTCTTCTTCATCTATGCCGTCTTCTTTCTCAACTATTATCAAGCCTTTTTTATCGAACATCCATCCTACACAACCAGAGCTGCCTAAACTCCCCCCATTTTTATCAAAGATATGCCTTATATCTCCGGCTGTTCTATTTTTATTTTCAGTCAGTGCATTAACAATGATTGCAATACCCCCCGGTGCGTAACCTTCATAAACTATTTCTTCATAGTCTATATTGCCTAATTCACCGGAGCCCCTTTTAATTGCCCTTTGAATAGTATCATTAGGCATATTGTTAGATTTAGCATTAGCAATTGCATCTTTTAACCTGCTATTTAATTCCGGATCAGAGCCGTCTTTTGCCGCTATAGAAATTTCTTTTCCAATTTTCGTAAATATTTTCCCTCTTGCCGCATCGGCTTTCCCTTTTCTATTTTTTATATTTGACCATTTTGAATGACCGGCCATATAAAACACCCCCACAATTTAAAATAAACTATTTTACCTCTTATAAATTCTAGGAAATTTTCTCTTATGTTCGCTTTTGAAAACCATACTATCAATTTTTTTTCTTATATCTAAATCAGAATCATCATAAACAATATGGTTATCCAGTTGTTTATATGTAATATTCATTTCTTTTTCATCCGTTTGCCCTTCCCAAAGCCCTGCAGTAGGAATTTTATTAATTATTTCCTCTGGAATTCCAAGAAATTTAGCTAATTCAAATACCTCTTCTTTGATATAATCAGCTATAGGCATAATATCAACACCACTATCACCATGTTTTGTAAAGTAACCAATTGTAAACTCGCTTTTATTAGTAGGGCCAATAACCAGATAATTATAGCTAGCTGCAAAATAATAAAGTGTAATCATGCGCAGCCTTGACTTCACATTGCCTAATAGCTCCTTTGATTCAGCCAGTATAGTGCCTACTTCTATTCTAAAGGAATCATATATGGGATTCAAATCTATTTTCTTTACTTCAAGGTCAAGTTTTTTTGCTATTAATCTCGCATGCTCTTCATCCTTTGAATCACTATAACAAGGCATAATCAGACATAGCGTATTATCAGGAAAAGCATTTTTACATAGAGCAGCAGCCACAGCCGAGTCAATACCACCGGATAAACCCAGTACAACTCCCGAAGCATTTGCTGATACCACTGTATCTTTTATCCAATCGGATATTTGTCTACACTCTTTATCTATATCATTCAATTATAACCCTCCAAGTAAATAAATCTAATCTTATAATATCATTAGAAATAATTTATGTAAATAAGGGGAGTAATGCAAAATACAGTGTGAATAATGTTACAGTATAGTTTATTAATAAAGAAATGTAAATATATGCAAAACATGAATAGTAACAACATATTTTTTTAAAAAAAGAGTATCTTAATAAGTATCAGGCGGATTACCCGGAGAAATTTGCGTTAAAAGTAGGTGGTATTATTAATAAGAAAATTCTAATCTATTTTATTGGAGCTTTAGCAGGATTGATAAACGGTCTATTAGGTTCGGGAGGTGGTGTTGTTTTAGTGACAGCTATGACTTTTTTGTTTAATCTGCATGATCACAAAGCACATGCAACCGCAATTTCAATTATATTGCCTTTAACAATCATCAGTTCTTTAATATATATAAAATCAGGAAACGCTTCATTGGAAATAACTATTATCGTTACTTTGGGTTCTATGATAGGGGCATATATCGGTTCTAAGATTCTAAATCGTATACCCATCAATATTATTAGAAGAGTATTCGGCTCCATGATGATAATTACTGCAATAGGAATGATGTTTTATTGATTGTTTTTTTTATTGGAATCTTAACAGGAATTTTAAGCGGCTTAGGTATTGGAGGCGGAACTATACTGATTCCTTCTTTGGTATTCTTTATAAAAACCAATCAACAAATTGCCCAAAGCGTTAATTTAATTGCTTTTATACCATCTTCAGTGGTGGCATTGATAGTCCACTTCAAAAACAAAAATATTGAAAAAAACATGATAAAAAGACTTATAGTGCCGGGCATTGCAGCAACCTGCATAGGCTCATTGCTTGCTATAAAAATTAATTCAGATATGCTAAAAAAAATATTTAGTATTTTTTTATTCTGTATGGGTATATTTGAATATATATCAGCCAAAAATTTTAAAAAAAATAATTAAACTACAGCTTTAATTATTTAATGATAAATTCTTTGGCTTTTCCCGCTACAGTCAAACTAAACTCTCCTTTTATATATATGTTTTCATCTCT
>JALNWH010000123.1 GCA_023230985.1 Bacillota bacterium | reverse complement strand
TATTTATACTTTGGTAGATATAGATTTTGATGAATATAGAAGAAAACACGATAATAGGTCAGTAAGGAAGAATTGCACAATACCAAGTTGGTTAAATGAAGAAGCAATTAAAGCCGAAATAAATTTTTCCAAAGTGTTGCAGGAAGCTTTGCTAAATCAACTCAATATACAACGATAACTCCCTCAACCACCGTAGAGGCGGATTCATTCGCCCGTATATAAATCTCCATTCCAACCCTTTGATAAAACTCGCAAAATATTCTAAAAAACTCTAAAGTTCCATAAACATTCCTCCGATATAAATTATGAAAGCAATAGATGACATTTCAAAAACCATAGGGCCCATGGCATGAGAAGTGACATCTTTGCAAATAAATTCCGGAAAGGACTCCGGAAAAGTAAAATTCAAGGAGGAAGAATTATGAGAATTAATAACAACTTAATGGCAATGAATACCCACAGACAACTGGGAATTTCAACAAATAGTGGAGCAAAATCTATGGAGAAACTTTCATCCGGCTTTAGGATCAACAGAGCCGGAGACGACGCCGCAGGCTTGGCAATCTCCGAAAAGATGAGAGGTCAAATTCGAGGACTTACACAGGCATCGAGGAATGCTCAAGACGGCATCTCCCTTATTCAAACAGCAGAAGGTGCATTAAATGAGACTCACGCAATTTTACAAAGAATGAGAGAATTGGCAGTACAATCATCCACTGACACAAATACAGATGATGATAGACTTGAAATCCAAAAAGAAATAGACCAACTGGCAACGGAGATTACAAGAATATCAACGACCACTCAATTTAACACAATGGATTTATTAGACGGGACCTATGAAGATAAGAAATTCCATATAGGTGCCAATGAAGCTCAAAATACAACAATAGCAATATCAGATATGAGTGCCTATGCATTAAAAGTAGCAGGTGGGGTTGAATTTTTAGAAGTTGAAGAACTTGATAAAGATGCAATTGTCGCCTTAGGGTTTACTGATTACGATCAATCCACTAATAAAAATGCTGTAAAAGATGCTGAAGGAAATATAGTAGCTATAGAGATTGAGACAGGCAAATGGTATGCATTGGAAGACATAGAAGTAAGCGGAACAGATTTAGCAGCTAAAGCAGGAGCTGAGGCTTTACCCGTCAAAGAAGGAATCACTCTTAACGGAAAACTTGTAGTAGAAGAAGAAAACGTAGCAGTACTTGGGAAAACAGCCACAGTAATAAAAGACAATGATAGTGCAGCAGGAGAAGTAGTAGGAGTTAAAATCGGTGACAATTGGTACGCATTGGATAATGTACATTTAGATGGGAATGACTTAGCAGCTATAGATCCGGAAAAGACATTGGATGTTGCTTCAGGAAAATATCTTGATGATGGTGAAGGCAATGCAGTAGGCGGCATCAATGTATCTACTCAAGCAGCAGCAGATAAGGCTATAACTGTTATTGATGATGCAATAAGCACAGTTTCATCTGAGCGTTCCAAACTTGGAGCTATGCAAAATAGATTAGAACATACTATAAAGAATCTTGATAATACTTCAGAGAACCTGCAAGCAGCAGAAGCAAGAATCAGAGATGTAGATATGGCCAAAGAGATAATGGAATTCACTAAGCAGAATATATTACAACAAGCTGCGACAGCTATGTTGGCTCAAGCTAATATGGCACCCCAATCAGTATTACAACTGTTAGGATAGGCGGTAGTCAGTTGGCAGGGTCCCTTAGGGAGTAATCCTTAGGAGCAAATCGGGTGAATTGCTGGGAACTCCTTAAGCTGACTAAACCACAACGCAATCCGAAAGGGTAATCGTGAAGGTGTGAAAATTAGTTGGATTGGACAATCAGCAGCCAAGCTCCTGTATCGAAAGGTTGGAGAAGGTTCAACGACTAGGATATACCGCCTAAACAATTTATAACAGATTGCATGGTGATGAAATCCGTAGGGAAGAGGTGCTCCCGAAGCACCCGACAACCGGTTGATTATGCGGTTGAAGATATAGTCTGGCAGATGGTGAAAGCCGTTTGATTGCCCGCAAGCAAATATGGCACCTCAATCAGTATTACAATTACTAAGATAATCTAAATATTAATAAGCCGGGGATTTATTTCCCCGGCTTATTTACATATTCAATCCTAGCAGCCCCGTATTACCGGGGGAATCTTCGAATGAATTCGAAGCTACTGTAGGTACAAATGAATTTGAATCTATAAAGCAATAAAAGAGCCAAATTACTGGCTCTTTTATGTTTCATCATAAATTATTTTGTGGTTTCTCGTAAGATTCTTCATCGCTGTGCTCCTCAGAATGACGGTGTGGGGTTATTACTCTTCTTTTTCCCATGCATCCAGTTTCTCCATAATCGCATCGTAGGTTTGTCTTGATATTTCAGGCAATTCACCTAATACTCTTTCTGCTTCTTTAAAGCCTTTGTCAATGGCTCTTTTAATGTCTTCCAGTTTTGATTTATCTCCACCGGATATGGCTATTGCAAAGTCAACGATACGTTGGCTGGTTTTCTCCACTCCTAATTCCCCGTCAGGGCCGATTAATTCCTGTGCTTCCAAGCGTGCTTTTTCATCAACTTCCACTATTGTGTCAGGCCCAAAGAGTTTAAAAGTTTTGCCTTGTCTGGTGAGCAATTCTTCTACAATACGCCTGAGACTGTCATAGGCTTTATCCGTTTCCGCTTTGAGTTTCAGTATGGTGTTTTTATCATATATATGTCTAATATTTTTCTTTTCAGACTTATTATATATAGCAGCAGGTTGTTCTTTTACATCTTTTTTCTTTATATCTTTTTCCTTAGGTTTAACTTTTTCCGGTGGAATAACGGGTTTTACAGGTTGTACATTTCCGACTTTCATCTTAATCACCTCCATTTAATAATATATCGGCATAATTTAAAGATTTCTGAAATAGAACTTGTGTGAATATATTTATATTTTTTATTGTAGATTATTAATATTTGATTAAGATTGCCTTGGAACTCAGCAATCGTAGCAAATATAATAAGCTGCTTATCAGAAATGGTTAGGGTGCGAACAGTAACCTAAAACTGATTAAATTATGAACATAAGTTTTGTTTTATTGAAATGGTATGGATTAGTAGTATATAATTATATGTAGAAATTAGGAAATAGATATTGAAAATAATAACAGATAATCTGTCATGTAGAAGGGAGTTTATTATTTTATGTTATGGTGGAGTGATGAATTAAAAATTGGTGTAGATACTATTGATGAGCAGCATAAAGGTATTTTTGATAAAGCGGAGGATATTTTAAATTTGGAAGCAGATTCAAAACCTTTTGCAGTAAAAAAGATGTATCAATTTTTGCTTAATTATGTAGCAACACATTTTAAAGACGAAGAAAAGGTAATGGAGGGAATAGGTTATCCTGATTTGGAAGAGCATAAGAAGCAGCATATTTATATTACAAATGAACTTGGCAAATTAGTGGACAAGACGATAAAAGAAGGCATCACCGAAGAGAATATTGATGCATTGAAATTGTTGGTGATTGAATGGCTGATAAATCATATCAGTGAATCAGATAAAAAAATTGCAGTATTTATAAATGAAAAAAAATCAGGATAGGCGATATTATAAATATTATTAAAGGAGAGATTATTGATGGAGATAAGAGAAATAATGAGGTCTCCCGTGATTTCTGTAAAATCTGATGACACGGTAGGTAAGGTACTGGAAATCATGAATGAGGGAAAGATTAACGGTACACCGATCGTTGATAAAGATAATAAGCTTTTGGGAATAATAGTTAAAGCTGACATTTATCGTTTTTTGATGGAGCCGGGTCATATTGAAAGCTGCCCTGTTGAATGGGTCATGACTAAAAAGGTTGTAAAGGCACAGGCAAACGAAGATGTTTTGGAAGTTGCTAAAAGATTAAGGAAAAAAAGTGTTATTGCATTGCCTGTATTAGAAGGGGATGAGTTGGTAGGGCTTGTTTCTATTGAGGATATTGTGGATTATTTTTTGAGCCGCTAAAATTCTGCCACCCCACCGTCATTCCGGCACTTCCTTTATTGTCATTCTGAGGAGCGCAGCGACGAAGAATCTTCCCTGCGGGTTGGTTGGCGTTGGTGAGTTGCTAGGGTCACTTCTCTGGGGTCAAGATGACAACCCTGCACCGTCACCGTTTAAAATATGGGTGTTGTAGAAAAACATCATATTTAGTAGAATAAGGATTAGGGGATATAAATATTTAATAAAAAATTGTATCTATAGCAATTAAATATAGGAGGATAAGTTATATGAATATGAAAGAATTATTTAAAAACGTTATCGAGTGGCTGCCGGATCCTTTTTTTGCTATAGACAAAGATGGTAAAGTTATATTATGGAATAAAGCAATGGAAGAACTGACAAAGGTAAAAAAGGAAGATATATTAGGTAAAGGAGATTATGCTCATTCCATGATTTTCTACGGGTATAAAAGGCCAACTTTAGCTGAGTTAGTTTTAAAACCGGATGAAGAGGCGGAAAAATACTATTATAGGTTTAAAAGAAGTGAAGACGGTACTGTCGAAGGTGAAACCTACAGTACAAAGATGGATTATTATGATTGGGGAAAGGCTGTACCAATCTTTGACGAAAGCGGGGAGATTGATGCGATATTGTCTATATCAAGAGATATAACGGATTTAAGAAAATTTGAGAAAAAACAAGAAGAACTGTTAAAAAGATATGAAATCCTTTTCGCCAATAGCCCCGATGGAATTGCATGTTTTGATAATAAACATGTGATATTAGATGTAAATGACAGCTTTTTAAAAATTTTCGGCTATAAAAGAGAAGAATGTCTGGGAAGAGATCTGGACGATTTAATTATGCCTAATGAGCAGAAAACAACTGCCAAAACGATGACAAATATGCTATTTGAAAAAGGCACTGTGCATTTTGAAGATACAAGATATACAAAAACAGGGGAACCTGTAATTGTCAGTGTAAAGGCTATACTGATGCAATTAGGGGACGGGCCGATTCTAGGCGGTTATGGAATATATGCGGATATCACAGAAAGAGTTAAATATAAGGAAGAACTGGAATCTACTAACGTTGAATTGGAAGCAACTATAGAGCAATTAACCTCCAGCGAGGAAGAGTTAAGGGCTCAATATGATGAGATACAAGAGAATCTAAAGAAAATTGAATTTTTGGCATCTCACGACCCGCTGACAGGACTTTACAATAGGAGGAAGCTATCGGAGGTCTTGGTAAAGGAACTGGACAATAATAAAAAAGGTGCGATAATTCTCTTAGATTTAGATGATTTTAAGAATGTAAACGATGCTTTAGGTCATACTTATGGGGATAAGCTGTTAAGAGATATTGCTGCTTTAATAAAAGATTTATCTCCTAAAAATGCAGTACCCTTCAGATAT
>JALNWH010000122.1 GCA_023230985.1 Bacillota bacterium | reverse complement strand
GCTTAGAATCTGTTAGCGCAGTGGAGGATTAGTTGCGTCAACTGTTTGAGCGAAGCGAGTTTTGGCGCAACCCGGAACAAGCTTACAGATTATTTGCCTTGGAACTCAGCAATCGAATCAAATGATATATGCTTAGATGCCACTGCATATAACTATAAGACTTATATACGTGATTAAGATTGCATTGTGGGTGAAAGGGAGGAACTCAGCAATCGAATCAAATTATATATGCTTATGTGCCTTATTTTAAATAACAAATACTAAGAGCAGTTAAATCTAAATTATTTTTATATAAAACTAATATAACTGTATATAAAAACCATGGCTTGCAAAAACTATTTATAATTTGCAATAAGGCTGTGGTTTTTTGTTTAAAAATATTGTTAATTGTGCCCATATTTATAAAAATTCCTATATTCTCATTACTATATTTTTTATAGCGCTATTTGAATTTATCGTTGATATACCTGCATTTAAAAAAAAGGGGCTTAGCAAGGATGTTAAAGCTACAGCCACCTTAAGCATCGGGCTTGTAACACTTACCATAGCAATTCTAATATTATTCAAAGTATTTTAAACAAGATTTTAAAATAATAAATTTTTCATTTTAATAAAAAGGAGAAAATCATATGGGCTTTTTTAAAAAGGAGAAAAAAGGTACTGAACAGCAAGGTATAGAGCAGCAAAACATTGAAATAAAAGGTGATAAAGAGAAAATACACTGCAAACTGTCTTTGTATGAAAATATAAATATAGTAAAAGAGATTTTAAAAGATTGCGGAGATGTTATATATAAAGATTTTGCCATCGGAAAAAATCAAAACCTTAAATTTACTATTATATATATAGACGGAATGTCTGACAATGAAATTCTCCTTAATGGAATACTAAGGCCTTTAATGCTGCACTCAAGGGAGATCCCCCCTGAGGTGCCAAAGTCCGGCGATAAGCTCTATGACTTGGTAAGGTATGGAACTATAATTGCATCAGAAATGGATGAAACCACCGATATAAATAAAGCTATCTTATCAATACTGATAGGCGATACAGTACTTTTTATAGATGGTATAGACAAAATAATAATAATAGGTACTAAGGGATGGCCTACCAGAAGTGTTGAGGAACCCTCTACAGAAACAGTTATACGTGGGCCAAGAGATGGATTTGTGGAAACAATCAGGATGAATACTGCTCTTGTAAGGAGGAGAATACGGGATCCCAGACTCAAGCTTAAGCAAATGCAAATAGGTAGACGCAGCCAAACGGACATAGGAATATTTTACATAGAAGATATAGTAAAGCAAGAACTTTTGGACGAGGTAATAAGAAGGATGGAAACCATTGATATAGACGCTGTTCTTGATAGCGGCTATATAGAACAGCTTATAGAAGATAATCCCTATTCTCCTTTTCCCCAAATAATTGCAACGGAAAGGCCTGATGAAGTGGCAGGAGAATTATATGAAGGAAGGGTCGTAGTTTTAGTAGACAATTCTCCTTTTGCATTAATAATCCCCACAACTCTGAACAGCCTTTATCAATCCCCGGAGGACTATTACGATAGATGGATAATTGCAACAATACTTAGGTTTATACGTATTTTTTCCAGTTTTTTAGCTTTGATTTTGCCCTCTTTATACGTGGTCTTTACATCTTTTCATACAGGGGTACTCCCTACGAAATTGGTATTGTCCATAGCGGCCTCAAGAGAGGGTGTACCTTTTCCCGCCGTTATAGAAGCTTTTATTATGGAATTTACACTGGAACTTTTAAGAGAAGCAGGATTAAGATTGCCTGCTGCAATCGGAAATACAATCAGTATTGTAGGTGGATTAATTATAGGAGAAGCGGCAGTAAGGGCAGGAATAGTAAGTCCCATAAAGGTTATAATTGTAGCTTTAACAGCAATAGCTTCTTTTGCAAATCCCAGCTACAATGTGTCGGTTGGTTTTAGGTTGCTTCGATTTGCTCTGATTGCGGCTTCAGGAATGCTTGGTCTTTACGGACTTATGCTGGGTTTAATATTAATAATTGTCCATCTAATTAAATTAAAAAGCTTTGATATACCATATTTCTCACCTTTGGCGGCTTTTATTCCATCAGAATTTAAGGATACATTATATAGAGCACCCTTGTTCAATATGATTAAAAGACCCCTTAGTACTGCAGTAAATGAAATAAGGATGAAAAATAACAGAAATGCTATAAAAGATAAGGAAGGTGAAAAGGACAATGATTAAAGACAATGATATTATTTCACCTTTTCAAATAACGGCAATCACGATAATGACTCTCGTTGGTGTGGGAATATTTTCACTGCCCAGAAGTTTGGCTGATGTTGCCGGTACTAATTCCATAATAATGATATTAATCGGCGGTATTATATCCCTTTTGGCAATGAGTGTTATAGTAACTTTAAATTGCAGATTCCCTAGAAAAGCTCTACCAGACTATTCCGGTGAAATCATGGGGAAGATACCTGCAAAAATATTGATTTTCATATATATTATTTATTTTACCGTATTTATCGGCTATGAAACCAGAGTGATGGGAGAGGCGGTAAAGCTATTTCTTTTATCGAATACACCATTAGAGGTTACAATGCTTAGCATAATATTGGCTTGCACCTATGCGGTTAGAGGCGGTGTAGAATGTATTGGCAGGGCTATGGAAGTTTTTTTCCCTTTTCTTTTTATTCCCATGATTTTGATAATGCTTCCCGGCATAACCGATGCGGATTTTAGCAATTTGCTTCCTGTTTTCTATGGTCTTCCGTCCAAGTTTTTTAAAGCATTGCCAACAATGGCATTGAGTTTTTCCGGTTATGAATTACTTCTTTTTTATGTAGGTTTTATGAAAAAGCCAAAAAAGGCTTATACATATGCCGCAGTGGGAATAATTATTGTTACAATTTTTTATGTAATAATAACCGTTCTTTGTTTTAGTATGTTTAGCGTAAAGGTTGTGAAGGGAATGATATGGCCCTTGCTATCATATGTAAGAAGCGTTAATTTACCCGGATTGTTTATAGAAAGATTGGATGGGGTAATGCTGGGCATATGGGTTTTTGCGGTATATACCACGATGGTTTCCTTGTATTTCGCTCTTACCTATTCTTTATCAAGGCTATTAGGCACAAAGGAGCAGAAACAGTACGCACTTATAATGGTTCCATTTATATATTTAGCATCTGTGATTCCACAAAACTTTGCTCAAGTTGATAAGATGCCCGTGTATCTCATTGAGTATACGGGTTCCATATTGCTATATGTAGTTCCGCCTCTTCTACTTTTCATTGCGTGGATACGAAAAAAAGGAGGTACAAATAAATGAAAATTAGTAGGTTAATAATACTTTGCATTATAATAATATTTACAATGTTTCTTACGGCTTGCTGGGATCTTCTTGAGATAGAAAACAGGTCTTTCGTTCTTTCTATAGGCATTGATAAAGCTGACGAAACAGAATCAGAGGATGGGGGTTCAGATTCGGGGAGTGAAGGGTCGGAATCAGAAGAAAGTAAATCAGGGGGAAAGAAAGAAGAAGAAAAGGCAAAGGATGAAGGCAAATCGAATTTCAAGGAAAAGGAATCAGATGAAAAAAATAAGTATAAAATTACTTTTGTTAATCCTGATACTGCTGAATCAGAAGAAGGAAAAGTATTGGATTTCGTAACTTATGACACTGAGGCCCCATCTTACACAACAGGCACTATAAAATTGTTGCAGAGGTTTTCTAAGGATCATAACTTTGAGCATACAAAGGTTATATTTCTTGGCCGCAGCTTACTAGAGGATGAAGAACTGGTAAAAAACACAATAGATATTTTAGGCAGGTGGCGTCATTTACATAGCAGTATGCTTATGTATATGGCTATTGATAAGGCAGCGGATGTTTTTAAGGTAAAGCCTAAAACAAAAACACTCCTAGCAGATTATGTAGAAGGTATAGCGGAGCATAGCAATGTAGCGGCACGTATAGTAAGAGTTACATTTAGGGATTTTGCCATGCAGATTATAACAAGTGGAGGCCATGGGGCATTGCCTATTATAATACCAAACAAAGATGAGGTAAAATCAACAGGAATGGGTATTATAAAAGACTATAAACTTATTGGCGAATTGGATGAAAAGGAAACTATAGCCTATATCTGGTGTAATGATAGAGCTAAGGGGGGAGTCTTGGAATGTAAATCCTCGGGGTGTTCTATACCGTTTATTTATAGATATTTCAAGCGCAAAATTAAATTGGATAAAGTAGAGGGAGACACAGTATATTTAACATTTAATATGGTAACTGACGGTGCTATTGAGGAATATACATTAGGAAAAAAACTTTTAGATGATGAAAAACTAAAAAGCATAGAAGAAGAATTGGAAAATGATATAGTAGAACAAAGCATGGCACTTATTAAGAGGATGCAAGAAGAATTTAAAGTTGATTTGTTGGGTGTGAAAGAATATTTAAGCAAGTATCACCCCAAATTGCATAAAAAGGTTTCAGAGGATTACGAAGACTTCTTTCAAAACAAACTAAAGATTAAAGTAGAAGCCAAATTAAGAGTACGAAGAATAGGTAAGACGGTATAGTATATGTATATGATGGATGAATATGGAGATAATAAAAGCGAAGAGCCTTGTGCTTCGATATAAAGACATTGGCGGATAAGGTTGGAAAGGGAAGTAAATAAGAAAGAGGTAAAGCATGAAATATAAAATCATATCATTTATCATAATAACCCTTTTTATATTCGGGCTATTTATGAACATATACATAAACAAGGATAGCTGCTTGGCTGGCATAAAAAACAAGATAATAAGGCTGCACATTGTTGCAAATAGTGATTCAGCCGAGGATCAAGAAATCAAACTGAGAGTAAGGGATATTGTCTTAAAGGAGCTAAGCCCTGCTTTTAAAGATATAACGGACACAGAAAAGGCAGGACTAATCATAAAAAGGAATTTAGATTTCTTAAAAGATAAGATACAAAATGAACTCAAAAAAATGAATAAGGATTTCCCAGTGGAAGTATGCTTGAGCAAATATGAATTTCCCACTAGAGTATATGGTGAGTATACCCTTCCCAAAGGGGAGTATCAGGCCTTGAATGTAAAGATAGGTAATGGACAGGGGAAAAATTGGTGGTGCGTAATGTTCCCGCCTTTATGCTTTGTAGATATTGCACAAGGAGGAACTTCAAAAGATGTTTTAGATGAGATAAAAGAAGTTTTAAGCAAAGAAGAAATTGATTTACTAAAAACTGATTATTATGAAAAAGTGCCAATAAAACTTAAGTCCAAAATAGCGGAAATATATAAAAATCTTAATTTAAAAATGGCAAAAATAATTAGGAAAAATAAACAAATGTAAAAAAGCGAATAAATTGCCTCCTATTGCAAAAAATATTCAATAGGAGGTGTTTATTTTTTGAAAAGAAAAAAGGCTATAATAATCTC
>JALNWH010000121.1 GCA_023230985.1 Bacillota bacterium | reverse complement strand
TTGGCATCTAAGCATATATCATTTGATTCGATTGCTGGGTTCCGAGACTAACAATCTGTAAGCTTGTTGCGGGTTGCGCCAAAACTCGCTTCGCTCAAACAGTTGACGCAACTAATCCTCCACAGCGCTAACAGATTCTAAGCCTCTCCACAACGCAATCTTAATCAAATATATAAGCTTTAACGTAAATGCCGTGTAGTATATTATACGAGAAGCATTGTGGAGAAAACATATATGAAGAGAGTTGCATAGATAATAGGCGCAGCCTACTATGTAACTCTCGGTAGACATTATGTATAACAGACACCGGCGTAAAGTATAAGCTATATTATAAATGCCGCGCAGTATATTATACGGGCGGCATTGTGGGGAAATCGTGTTTATCCGTGATACTTATATTTATTTTTTAGGGACTTTTATCGTTATTTCAATATAATCACCTTTATCCGCTTGATTATATTGCATCTTAAATCCGGTTTTCAAAATTTGTCTATAAACGTTCTTAATCGTATTAACGTAAATGTTATACTGCATCTTACCCCTAATTCGCCTATCACTGAGCTCATCCTTGGCCGCTGCAGTTTCATCTACTAATTTTGCAATAATATCTTCTGTAGCTTTAACATTCATAGACTTCTTAATAATATTCTTTAAAACCTTTTGTTGCTGCTTTTCATCAGGTAATTTTAATAATGCTCTTGCATGCCTTTCAGTCAATTTATGTTCCACAATTTTTTTCTTAACACTATCCGGAAGCCTTAAAAGCCTGATTTTATTTGCAACAGTAGATTGATTCTTGCCAATTTTCCTAGCCAACTCCTCTTGAGTTAAACCATGATCATTGATCAAATTATAATATCCTTCCGCTTCATCAAAAAAACCCAGGTTTTCTCTTTGTAAATTTTCTATTAAAGAGATTATTGCTGAATCCTGCTCCACTATTTCAATAACGATTGCCGGGATTTCTTTAAGCCCGGCCAGTTTCGCAGCTCTGAGTCTTCTTTCTCCTGCCACTAACTCATATCCTGCATTCCCCATCTTCCTTACGTTAATAGGTTGTAAGATTCCATACTCCATTATTGAATCTGATAAGTCCTCCAAATTTGATTTGTTAAAATCTTTTCTAGGCTGATAAGGATTAGGAGAAATATCATCAACGGGTATATTAATTATTGATTTGTTTCCGTTCAATTACATCATCCCCCCAATGCATTAACTATAACTATTTTACATATTCGCCGCATAAAAATATCTTCCTTCTAAAATAATTAAAAATCGCTCTTCATAATATGCTAAAACATACAGCGATTCGAACAATTCTATCATTTTATCGGGTTTGACGTGGGTTTTCCTGCTTTTCTCGGATATTTTGCCGGTGTTTTATAGATTTTTTCTATTACAATAATATTTCGCTTTATGTCACTTCCCGGCAATATAAATTCTTTTATTTCATTTATCTTCCCGCCAAGTACCTTTATAGCTTTTTCGGCTTCTTTTAACTCATCTTTAAAATTTGGTCCTTTTTGGCATAAAAAATATCCGCCCTCTTTAATGTAAGGCAAACAATATTCTAAAAGCACATTTATGGAAGCTACCGCTCTGGATAATGCGACGTCATACTTTTCACGATAGCCTTCTTTATTGCCATATTCCTCGGCTCTTCCATGAATTATTTCTACATTTTTTAAGCCAAGATTTGTAACAAGGTTTTCTAAATAATTCGTTCTTTTCTTTAATGAATCCAATAAAGTGATATTTATTTTATTATTTAATATCTTTAGCACCAGTCCGGGAAATCCTGCCCCGGTACCGATATCTACAACCTCAAATCCATCCCTTATATATCCGGTAGCCATACAAGTTGCAGAATCAAGGAAATGCTTTATAAAGATTTCTTGATTATCAGTAATGGAAGTAAGATTTATTTTTTTATTCCACTCTAAAAGCATATCTTTGAATAATAAGAGTTCATCTATACTTTTCTTATTAATCCTTATATTTAATTCTTTAAAGCCATTTTCTAAAAATATTCTTTCTTCCACTTAAACCCTCCGGTAATCAGTTTTCTCTTGTTATTTCAGGACCTTCTCCTCTGCTCTAAATATACTAATAAAACTGAAATATCAGCCGGGGATACCCCCGATATTCTTGAAGCTTGACCTATATTAATTGGTTTTATATCCGTTAATTTTTGCTTTGCCTCCATGGAAAGTCCTCTGATAGAATTATAGTCAATATCGGGATAAAGCTTTCTGTTCTCCATTTTCTTAAATTGCTCAATCTGCTTTCTCTGCTTCTTGATATATCCTTCATACTTTATTAATATCTCTAAAGCTTCCGCCTCCTCAAAGGTAAGGGTGGGCATTTCATCATCTATTTCTTTAAAGGATAAATAATTTATTTCCGGTCTTTTAAGAAGCTCATATAAGCTTATTCCTGACTTTATTTGAGTGCTTTTATATTTGTTTAAATAATCATTTACTCTGTCATTTACACCGATAACAGTGTTTTTCAGTCTTTTTATTTCATTTTCTATATTGCTCATCTTTTTAATAAATTTTTCATATCTTTCTTCCGAAACCAATCCAACCTTATAACCCTTCTCGGTAAGCCTTGAATCCGCATTGTCCTGCCTTAGCATCAAACGGTATTCCGCTCTTGATGTCATCATTCGATAGGGTTCATTGGTTCCTTTTGTCACTAAATCATCAATTAAAACCCCTATATAAGCTTCGGAACGATCAAGAATAAAAGGTTCTTCTCCCCTTATCCTCAGCACTGCATTTACCCCTGCCATGAGCCCTTGTGCCGCAGCTTCTTCATAACCGGAGCTTCCATTAATTTGACCGGCAAAGAAAAGGCCTTTTATATGCTTAGCCTCCAAGGTTAATTTCAATTGTGTGGGATTGATGCAATCATAATCTATAGCATAAGCTGTCCTCATCATATGAGCATTTTCAATACCGGGAACAGTTTTAATCATTTCCATCTGTACATCTTCAGGTAAGCTTGACGAAAACCCCTGCACGTACATTTCGTTCGTGTCAAGCCCTTCCGGTTCAATAAATATTTGATGTGAGTTTTTATCGGGAAATGTTACTATCTTTGATTCGATTGAGGGGCAATACCTTACTCCTACCCCTTCTACACCGCCTGTATATAATGGGGAACGATGCAAATTTTCTTTTATTAAATTATGAGTATTTTCATTTGTATAAGTTAACCAACAGCTTTTTTGTTCAATATTTAACTTTTCCGTCATAAATGAAAAGCATTGCAGCCTTTCATCTCCGGGCTGTTCTATCATCTTGCTGAAATCAATGGATTTCCTATTTAATCTTGCCGGTGTTCCTGTTTTAAATCTTCTTATTTCAAAACCGAGCTTTTCTAAACTCCCCGTTAGTTTCTTTGCAGGAAATAAACCGTTTGGTCCTCCTTCATAGCTTACATCCCCGATAACAATTTTACCATTTAAAAATACTCCTGCTGCCACAATCACCGCCTTGCAATGATAAATAGCACCCAGATTTGTAATAACGCCTGTTATTTCCTTATTATCTGATAATATCTCGCAGATTTCAGTCTCCTTGATATCCAAGTTGTCTTGTTCTTCCAAAACCTTTTTCATTCTCGTTGAGTACTTCTTTTTATCTGCCTGTGCCCTAAGCGCTCTAACAGCAGGCCCTTTTTTAGTATTAAGCTCTCTGACTTGTATCATGGTCTGATCTATATTTAAGCCCATTTCCCCACCCAAGGCATCAATCTCTCTGACTAAATTGCCTTTGGAAGGGCCCCCCAATGAAGGATTGCAAGCCATCAAGGCTATGCTCTCTAAATTTATTGATGTAACCATAGTCTTCATGCCCATTCTCGCACAGGCCAAAGCAGCTTCACTTCCTGCATGCCCCGCACCGATAACTATTACATCATACTCTCCGGCAAAATATTGCATTTCATCACCTCATGCTACTTACCTATACAAAATCTCGCAAATATTTCATTTATCAAATCTTCCTCTACCGTATCTCCTGTTATCTCGCCTAAATAAAGCCAAGCATCTTTTATATCAACGGAAACCAAATCCACGGGTATATTATTAGAAATAGCCTCCAAAGCCTTGTCTAAACTATCCTTCGCCATCTCCAACAAATTTTTATGTCTGATATTGGATACCATTGCAGTACTTTTTAATTTAACACTGCCCCCATAAACGATATCTACTATTGCTTTTTCCAGTTCCTTTATACCTTTATGTTCCTTTATGGATAATAAACAAATATTTTCTTTACTAAATATTTCTTCTATCTCCTTCAAATCCGCTGCAATACCCAAATCAATCTTATTACAAGCTACTATCACCTTTTTATCCTTCAACAATGACATTATATCCCAATCCTCTTTTGTTAACTTTTCCGATATGTCTATAATAAATATTATTAAATCTGCCTTTTCTACAGCTTCCTTTGATCTTTCCACACCTATTTTCTCTACAATATCTTCGGTATAGCGCAAACCTGCAGTATCTATCAGTTTTATTAAAATTCCGCTAATATTTAAATACTCCTCAATAATATCTCGTGTTGTGCCGGGTATATTTGTTACTATTGCACGGTTTTCTTTTAAAAGCATATTTAATAAAGAAGATTTCCCCACATTAGGCCTGCCGACTATTGTCGTATTTAGCCCATCTCTTTGTATCTTGCCTTCTTCATAAGTATTCAGTAAATTAATTATACGCTCTAAAGCAATCTCTGTATTATTTTTTACATTTTCAATAGTAATTTCTTCAATATCATGCTCGGGAAAATCTATTGAGGCCTCAATATGCGAAAGAGTTGATACAAGGATATCCATTATCTCCTTAATCTCTGAAGATAATATGCCATCCAACTGGTTTACAGCATTACCCAGCCCGTCACCGGTTTTCGCCGTAATAACATCTATTACCGCCTCAGCTTGTGTCAAATCCAGCCTTCCGTTTAAAAAAGCTCTTTTCGTAAATTCCCCTTGTTCTGCAAGTCTTGCCCCATTTTTCAAAACCAAATCCATTATCTTTTTTATTGCAACAATACCGCCATGGCAATGAATCTCCACTACATCTTCAGCAGTATAAGAATAGGGTGCTTTCATGATGACAGCCAAGACTTCGTCTATCTTAATATTATTTTCATCAATTATATAACCATAGGTCATATATCTGTTTGGCATATTTTCCCCATCGGTTTTCTTGCCTTTAAACAGCCTCTTGAGAATTTCTATAGAAAGACTGCCGCTAAGCCTGATTATGCCAATACCTGACTCGCCGGGTGCGGTACCTACGGCGGCTATAGTATCTGTAAACAAATCTATACCTCGTTTCTATTTAGAAACCCGGTATTTTCATACCGGGTTATTTACAAGCTATAATTACTTTTCTATAAGGCTCTTCCCCTTCGCTATAGGTTATAACACCGGGATAAT
>JALNWH010000120.1 GCA_023230985.1 Bacillota bacterium | reverse complement strand
TCTCCGCTTGAGTTTTCATGCTCTCGGATTCTTTATCCGTTATTTCCGATGTGTTTATGTATTCCCCTAAAAGTTTTCTAATCTTTTCAAGATATTCATTTATTTTTTCTCCCACCTGGTTGACCGATTTGATATTTGACCTTTTGATGTTTATATTCAATTGTCCGTTTACTATTTGGGTAAAATTATCGCGTAAAAAATTGACTGTCTTATTGAGGGACAAAAATAAAAAAATCTTTAGCAATATTATTACAGTAATCAGAGAAACCAAAAATATCATATTTTCTCTCATATATATTGCTATGGTGCCTAATATGATACTTATAAATAAATAACCCCATATTAATGTATCCATAAAACATACCCCCATTATTTTTGTTAAAGCCAAACCTGTTCTACAATAAATATAAAATACCCTTATTATTAATTATACATAATAATTGATAATATTAAACAATTTTATATTTTTATTGTCAATTTTTTATGCAATGAGAGACTTGCATATCTAATATTCATTATTATTATTGCTAAAATCTGATGATCTGACGTCTCATTCCCACATTAAGTACTATACCAATCGCTATCATATTGGTTAATAGAGAACTACCCCCATAGCTAATAAAAGGCAAGGGTATCCCTGTAACAGGCATTATTCCCATAGTCATCCCCACATTCTCCAATATGTGAAATAAAAACATTGCCATTATTCCAATAGTAATATATTTCCCATAATAATCTTTGGATATCTTTGCAATATACATACATCTCATTATTAACCAAAAAAATAGTAATATGACGATTAAGGACCCTATCAAGCCAAATTCTTCACCGATAATAGAAAATATAAAATCTGTATGCCTTTCCGGAATAAAGCCCAGATTGTTTTGGGTGCCTTTAAACAGTCCTTTACCTAAAAACTGTCCGGAGCCCACTGCAATTTTTGATTGTATAACATGATAACCGCTGCCTAAAGGGTCTAATTCAGG
Source organism: Bacillota bacterium (assembly GCA_023230985.1). Lineage (GTDB taxonomy): Bacteria > Bacillota > Clostridia > Lutisporales > Lutisporaceae > JAAYKT01. The sequence goes on along the minus strand of JALNWH010000120.1, from coordinate 4,506 downwards.
GTTAAGAAAAACTAAAATTCTATGTTTTTGATATGGCTTCAGATAATAAAACCACAATGCCGGTATACTGATAATACCGGCTGAAGTAACAGCAATAATATATTTATAATTTAAGCCTGCAGCATATAACATAAAAAATGTAAAAAATACAAATACCAGGCCCGTGCCAAAATCCGGCTGTCTCAGAATAAGAGCCAATATCGGCAAAAGATAAAGCATTAAATGGATTAATCCTTTAAAAGAGTTTAAATTTTCACCTTTTTTCTCTAATTGCTTTGCAAAAGTTAGTATAAATCCTATTTTAACTATTTCTGACGGTTGAAAGCTTAGCGGTCCTATAATCATCCACGATTTGGATCCTTTTATGCTTTTACCAAAAACTAATACTGCAACTAGCAATAAAATATTAACTGCATATATAATTTTGTCCATTTCACCAAAGGTATTATAGTCAAAGAACAGTATTATTACAATACTTATTATTCCAAGGAAAAAAGCTATAGTCTGTATTTTTATATAATTAAAAGAACTTCCATAAGCAATTCCCGTAGCACTGGTTATAGCAATAACCCCTACGGTTATAAGGCAAAGTACGGATACTATAATGCCTAAATCTATATTTTTAATTAATCTTTTATCTATAAGTTTACCGGGTTTCATAAAGCTCTATCTCCTGTTAATAAACTACTAACCTCAATGTTTATTGTAACATAAAAATTAATAATAGAGCAGTCTTTTCAACAATGTTTAATATGTGTTAATACCTTCCATATCTATGTTCAATACCCAGTATCCTTGTTGTCCCCCCTTCAACCTTAAGTATTCTGTAAAGCCCTTCGACCGGAAATATATTTCCCAAAACCTATTATATATTCCGGGTATTCCTACAAAGACTTTAACAACCTTGCCGGAGTATAACTCAATACCCAATATACTATTTTTTATCAAAATACTGCATCCCTCGGCAAGATAGAGATAGGACAAAGGCATTTTTCCACCAAACATCATTGTGGCAATATCGTTTAAAATATTTATATTATCATCTATTGCATACCATTGTCTATTATTTTCGCCTTCTATGCCTTCTATCTTTCGAAGCCTATTAATTAATGCAACGAGGCTGTTTTTTTTTATTTCTTCATTAGACATTTCCTTTATATCACTGTTAACACAATATTTATTATAATTTTCTTCTTCAAAACCCGGATCAATGTATATTTTCTCAGTTAATTCACATATTATTTTTTCACCGGTTTCTTTGCTTGTATAATTTGACTCGTGACTCCCTTTTACTTCTTCTGCTATTTCAACTTTTGAAACTATCTGAACCTTCTCGATTTCATTAAATTCTTCTTCGTTTAAAATTTCTACTACTTCTTCTATATCCTCCGCTTTTTTTGTTTCTGTAACATTTATTTTGCCTATACTTTTTTCTGCTCCCAAAACTTTTTCCGGTTCATTCATCTCATCCGGCAATTTTTCTGCTGAAAACTCTATTGTCTCTTCCGCCGTCATTTTTTTATCATCAGATTCGGCTTCAACCATTACTTCCTTTTCTACGACATTTAAGTCTTCGGTTAATTCCTTTGTCTCGACAGTTCTAATATCTTTGTCAATAGTTCCCCCATTCTTATTTACTATAGGTGCTACTACAGTATCATTATATAAGTATTTACCATAAAACCATTCTTTCCAATCTGTTCCCCTTTTTTCATTGCTGCCGAATAGAATTACCTTGTCACCGGTTATAACTAATGCCGAAGAATACTCATCCATATCACTATTATCCTTTAGATTTGTCTGGGCACGGATTTCTCCTCCACCGCTATAGCCCATCCTAAGATTACCGACTTGGTAAATCTGTTTCTCCTTTGTATTTAATAGGAGTAATTTATAGTCTGATTTTTCACTTGCTGCTATATTTTGTACAAAACCGTTTATGTTTGCTTTATCTTTTTTAAACTCAATCTTCACATAACCTGTTGGATTTTTGCCGCTAGCAATTTCATAACCTTTTTCTTCTTCACGAAGAATAATAAAGTTTTTCTTATAATTATAACCTAGAGGCACAAAAAAACCTCCCTTAAGAAATTGTTATTATTAATATATGTTAAGGAAGGTTAGATGTAGACTGTTTTTTTATATAAAGCTCTATCTCTTTGGAAATAAGGGCAAATTCCTCCAAGGATAGAGTCTCCGCACGTCTCCTGGAATCTATTTCACAATTTATTAATATTTTCTCTAAATCATTCTTTTCCAGACGCAAATCACTGCCATAAAGAGAGTTTAAAAGGGTTTTTCTTCTTTGAGAAAACGCACCTCTTACAACTCTAAAGAAAAATGCTTCATCCTCTACCGAAATAAAAGGTTTTTGCCTAAGTGTGAGTTTAATGATAGCCGAATCAACTTCAGGGCGAGGGTAGAAAGACTGTGCCGGTACTTCAGCAATTATTTCAGGTATTGAATAATACTGTACTGCCACAGAAAGAATTCCAAACTGTTTGCCCCCTGGACCGGCAGCTATTCTTTGGGCTACTTCTTTTTGAACCATTAAAGTCATTGAGTTAATGTTTTGTCTTTCTTCAATAAGTCTCATTATTATAGGTGAGGTAATATAATAAGGAAGATTAGCAACTACCTTGCATTTCTTTTCTTTAAAGCTCTTCTTTAATTCTTTTTTTATATCAAGCTTAAGAATATCCTCATTCAATAGTCCTAAGTTGCTATAATCTGATAGGTTTATCCTAAGAATATCCACAAGATGTTTGTCTATCTCTACGGCTAAAACATGCTTTGCATTATCGCAAAGAAGCTTTGTCAATATTCCAAGTCCTGGGCCTATTTCTAAAACATAATCATCTTTATTGATCTGAGCTGCATATAGTATATTATCCAAAGCCTTTTCATCTATCAAAAAGTTTTGCCCAAACTTCTTTGATATTCTGATATTGAATTTTTTTATTGTGCTTCTCGTTAATTCTTCTAATGTTTGATTTTTCATTTATTTCCCCCTCCCTATTATATTATTATAAATATAGATACAGTTCATCTGTCACGGGCGGTCACGGACCGTCCGTACTTTACCATAAATATCGTGGCATACAATTATAACAATATATTCTAATATAAGAGAATTCTTCAATAACCAAAAAAATTACCCCGAAATTTATCCGGGGTCATAATCTGATATAACTAAAACCTGTATCTAGGTTTATCCAGTATATATACTTTAACTCTTTTTCTCCCGTATTTGGCCACATCTTTGGGAGATTCAAAATATAAATCAATTTTATTACCTTTTATTGCGCCACCGGTATCGGCAGCAAGAGCTTCCCCATAACCTTCCACATATAGGTGAGTTCCTAAAGGTATTACTCTTGGGTCTACCGCTACAATACCCGGTCTAACTTTTAAGCCGGATCTTGTTATTCCATACTGTGGATGATCCGGATGCTTCCCGGTACTGGCGAATGTAGCGTCATAAGCTGTTGACACCATCTCTATAGCTTTTGTAAACTTTGCAACTGTACCCCTTGATGTAACCACAGTATCTTTTGTACCCTCTTCTAGTATTGCTGCTACCGGGTTTTGCAAAATGCTTTCTTTTAAAATCTCCTTAAGAACTTCTTTGCCATTTTCAAAAACAACACTTTGTACTATTTCCCTTTTGCCTTCCTGACCCTTTTTTAAAACTTTTACAAAACCTTTTTCTAAAGTATCACTTTTCTTTATCTCATTTTCAAAGGGTATTTCTTCTATATCGCTGAAAATCCTATATTCTACTCTTATTACTTCAATCTTATCGGCATGTTTCAGTTCTGTTTCAGGAGAAGGTTCTACTCTGTCCTCTACGCCTAAGTATACTCCTGCCTCCTCCATTGCCTCACCGACAGTTTCTGCCAGCGTATATATTTGGTGTTCTCTATTTCCTTCTATTAATTTAACTGATTTTGCCCTTTTTATTTCGATTTCCATGCCCTTTTTTAACTTCTGATCCGGCGAAGCCTCTAATTTATCAAAAGGACCAACTATTATATTCTTCTCATCTAATACGTCCTCAACTGTTGCTTTAAAAGTAATAATTGTTTTTTTCTTATCTGCATCACAGATTATTATATCTTTCTTTAATGTATTGTAAACTATTGATGTAACCAAAACGACAAGAAACAAAACAGCTGCTACGACTTTCGGATATATTGATTTTTTAAATCTATGTCTAAGAACTCCTCCTTCGTAACGCCATTCCTTGTCTAAAGAAAATAAACTTTTTATCCGGTGAAAGTCTATTTCCATTCTTTTACCTCCTTTTTATCCACACCAAACATGGCACATAAAAGGTCCCTGTGTTCCATAATTTGCCGGAACCTCTTATCGACAAAGCCATTTTATACGTTTTTGTCCTAATTGTCAAACTTTACATAATATATTCAATTGTGGTGAATATTTATAAAAGCAAATCAATAATATTCTTAACAAATATTTGTATTCTATACAAATATCATATTA
>JALNWH010000119.1 GCA_023230985.1 Bacillota bacterium | reverse complement strand
TGAACGAAGTGAGTTTTGGCGCAACCCGTAACAAGCTTACAGATTATTTGCCTTGGAACTCAGCAATCGTAGCAAATATAATAAGCTGCTTATCAGAAATAGTTAGGGTGTGAACAGTAACAAAGTAATTGATATAATGCGATATTTTATCGAACTTTGTTGCTTCTATGACATATTATTGCTATAATAGGAACCAAGTACAATTACTTCATTTTTATGTAAAATTAGTCGTTGTTCCAATCAATATAATGTTTTATATAACTATTGTCCATTATAAAATAGACTTGCTTGGAGTGATTCTATGGAAAATATAATAAGCATTCATATTTCGGAAAGTGAACCGGGAATGATAATTGCTGAAGACATTTATAATAAATATGGCGCAATACTATTACATAAAAATTCTATATTAGATTCATATACTATTGAAAAACTTGAAAGCCTGAGAGTCGATTATTTCAAAGTATTTGAAGAATATGCACCGGTAGAAACAGTTGCACCCGATTTAACAGCGATCTATGAAGAAAATGTTTCGGATTTTAAAGAAATTATCAGAGATATCGGTAACGGAAAGACTCTGGATACTATAAAAGTACAAAACATTGTAAATGATCTGCAAGAAACCTTTACCTCAGTAAAAGATATTATTGACAGTTTAAATGCTGTAAGAGAAATAGATGACTATACATATACCCATAGTGTTAATGTATCTTTATTAAGTTCATTAATTTCAAGATGGCTAAATTTAGATGAGACACAATGCAAACTAATATCTTATTGCGGATTGCTCCATGATATAGGCAAATCAAAAATTCCGGCTGAAATCCTTAGCAAACCGGGTCCGTTAACTCCAACCGAATTTGAGGAAATAAAGAAACATCCTATAATGGGATATAAAATATTGGAGAAAAACATAGCCCTTAATAAAAATATTGCTATAGGAGTGCTTATGCATCATGAAAGGGAAGACGGTTCGGGTTATCCTTTTAACCTTAAGTCTTCTCAAATACACCTATATGCAAAAATTGTAGCCATCGCAGATATTTTCGATGCTATGACATCCAACAGGGTTTATAAAAATAGGGAAACTCCGTTTGAGGTCTTTAGAATCTATGAAAGCGAATATCTGACAAAGTGTGATACTAATATATTGCTTACTTTTCTAAAAAGAATAGCAAGCTTTTATATAGGTAACAAAGTTAAGTTAAATACCGGTCATATAGGTGAGATAATTTTTATTAATGAAAAATGCATATCCAAGCCTATGATAAAGCTAAACAGCTCAAAGATAATTGATTTAAGTATGGAATCTCGTTCATTTATTGCAGAATTATTATAATTAAATAAGGTTTTTTACTGATAACTATCATATTGAAGCTTTATCCCATATATTTTCCCATAGAAGCATGGGACTTTTCGCTATCGCTCATACATCTATATTCCTTATTAACAACATATAACCGGTTTTATCTGATATAATAGTATTATAAAAGATAAAATAGGGGGTAAGAAAATGCCATTAGTTACTTCAAAAGAAATGTTCAAAAAGGCATATGAAGAGCAATATGCTGTTGGTGCTTTCAATGTAAATAACATGGAAATCATTCAAGGTATTGTAGATGCAGCCAAAGAAGAACAAGCACCTCTTATACTTCAAGTTTCTGCCGGGGCAAGAAAATATGCAAAACACGTCTATTTAGTAAAACTTGTGGAAGCGGCATTAGAAGACAGCAACTTACCGATATGCCTTCACTTGGATCACGGTGAAGATTTTGAAATCTGCAAATCCTGTGTTGACGGTGGTTTTACATCGGTTATGATTGATGGTTCAAAGCTGCCTTTTGAGGAAAATGTTAAATTAACAAAACAAGTTGTTGATTATGCTCATGAAAGAGGAGTTGTTGTTGAAGCCGAACTAGGAAGATTGGCCGGTATAGAAGATGCTATAAGCGTAGCTGAAAGAGATGCCACCTTCACTGACCCGGATCAGGCTGTCGAATTTGTAGAAAGAACAAATGTTGATTCACTCGCCATAGCTATAGGCACAAGTCACGGTGCCTTTAAATTCAAAGGCGAGCCGATGCTTGATTTTGAAAGATTGGAAAAAATAACTAATCTATTACCCGGTTATCCTTTGGTTCTTCACGGTGCATCGACTGTGCTGCCTGAATTTGTTGAATTATGTAATACATATGGAGGTAATGTAGCCGGGGCAAAAGGGGTTCCCGAAGAAATGTTACTAAGGGCAGGCAAACTTGGTGTTTGTAAAATTAACATTGATACGGATTTAAGGCTGGCTATGACTGCTTCAATTAGAAAACATTTGCATGAACACCCTGAAGATTTTGACCCTAGAAAATATTTGGGACCGGCTAGAGAAGCGATAAAGAATATGGTTAAACACAAGATAAAAAATGTGCTTAACTGCAGCGGAAAAATTTAATAGAAAGTCCGGGCTTTATATTAAACTTTGAGATATTAATAACAGCAATGGTTTTGTCATTGTATTATATAAATATGATTATTGTCATTCCGAACGCAGCGAGGAATCTTAAAAGCCTCGGCAATAGAAGACTCTTCGCTTCGCTCAGAGTGACAATTTTTCTATCTTCAATGGCAATGATAACTATGTGACAACAAATAAAATGGTTCTTACAATAATGCAATGCAGAATGTTCCGCCAACAATTCTTCATTTATTATATTACCGGCAGGTTTTCGACAAATCTTAAAAAGCCTTTACTTTCTGATTTATAATCAGGTTCATAAAACTTTTCTCGCTCAATAATACAATCATTAACTAGATAAGTTTTCATTCCGGCTTTTTTTGCTATCATATCTTCCAGCATGTCATTTCCAACCATAAGGCACTGCTCAGGTTTTTTATTGACTGTTTCTGATATTTCATAATAAAACTCGATATTCGGTTTACAATAGCGGCATATTTCAAAATTAGTTATAAAGCTGAAATCTTTATGAGAGAGTCCGGCCCAGTCAATCCTTTTTAATACTGCAACTTCAGGAAAAATAGGATTTGTAGCTATCATTACGTTATAACCTTTGTCTTTTAAAACCTTTACAGCTTCTATCATATATTCCATTTTGAAAGTTGCCTCTTTAACACCGTCATATTCATTATTATAAAAATCCATAAAACCGTTCAAATATATATCGTGATGGTCGGGCTTTATTAAAGTGTTAAATCTTTCAAAAAATCTTTCACTATTGAAACTTATGCCATCTGCTTTTTGAACCATATGAATGGTCGCATCCCATATGGTTTGGATTAGTTTTTTCGGTTCATTATATTTTACAAATTTCTTCGCCAGTGAATTAAAATATTTATCTTCAAATTCATCATAGTCCATACCTAATAAGGTACCGTCTAAATCAAATAGTACCGTATCTATCATTTTTGTTTTTATCCTCCATTATCCCACTTCTCACTTCTCATCAAATATATATTCTTTTAAAAATTCCGGTACTTTGCCTTTTGACCTGCTTAGACTAATTAAAAAACTAACACCGAACTCTTTATGTAGAATCTCCAAATCTTTGATAAAATCATTTAAAGAAGAATCCTTTGCTGCAGATATCACTTTGAGTCCGTCTATAAATATTTTTTCAACATCAAAATTTTGAGAAATAATTCCGCACAAAAAACCGTAAAAAGTCTTCAAGTTCTCAATCCGGAATTCACCCGCATTTACAAACCGAAGACTTCTATCCAAATCGTAGGCATGATTATTATCCCTGTCAATATAAACAATATGTCCTTTTGAATCTTCTACAGCTAAATTAGCCATATCAATCATAATCTTTGTTTTACCGGTTCCCTTTTCACCGACAATAAACTTAACCATTTTAATTACCCCCTAACGTTTTTTAGAGATTAATTAGAGAATACTATATTTAGCAGTTTATTTCAATCATTTATTTATAACAATTATCAGTTTTTTAAATAAAGCAGGCTAATAAATACTATTAAACCAACTTGTTTTTATTACTTTTTGTGCAACAGCTAAGTTTTATGGTATGAAAAATCAGTTCTTAGCATCAAATCCAAAAAGGAAAACTGTTTAAAGCAGAAAAAATATATATCAGGATAGCTATTTATTGTGCTATATGCACTTTTTATACATTTAGTTAATAATTATTAATATCATGCATAATATGTCAAAATATCAAGCATCTTAGCGATATTGTTACATAAAGCCATTTATTTATGTATTATTCAGAATATAAAAACTTTATGATTAATATATCTATTTACATTATAATGTATTTCTGCGATAATAAAAACATAGATATTTTTAGCTGTCCTTAAATGTGTATATAAAATTTGCTTTTTTACTTTTATTAAAACTCTATAATGTTACTGATTTATTGGACAGCAAATAATTTACAAGTGAAAGGAGTAATGATTATGTCCAATAAGGAAAGACAGAAAAAAGAAGCGACTATGCTGGATGCACTAATACCTATAGTTATAACAGTTGCTATACTTATGTATGCCATTTTGGTATTAGAAGCTGACGTTCATATTCCCTTAGTATTTGGTTCCATTCTTACCGCACTAGTGGGTGTTTACAGACTTGGCTACACATGGAAAGAAATTGAGGATGGATTCCTAGAGACAATTGATGCTACTATGCAAGCTATAATAATTCTAGGGATAATAGGTATGATAATAGGTACATGGATTTTAGGTGGAATAGTACCTACTTTAATTTTCTACGGTCTTCAAATTTTATCGCCTTCATTCTTTCTTATAGCTTCAATGTTATTGTGCAGTGTCGTTGCATTAGCAACAGGCAGTTCATGGACTACAGCAGGTACTGTAGGTATAGCCCTTATGGGTGTTGCTGCAGGTCTGGGAGTTCCCGGTCCAATGGCAGCCGGTGCTATTATATCGGGAGCATACTTTGGTGATAAGTTGTCTCCCCTATCTGATACTACAAACTTAGCACCTGCAATCGCAGGTTCAAACTTATTTGATCACATTAAACACATGTTTTATACCACAGGAACATCTTATGCTATAGCCTTAGTAGCTTTCGGTATTATGGGTGCTCGATTTGCAGGTAAACAACTTGATGTTCCGGCAATCAATGAAATTTTAAATACAATGAGGGATAACTTTGTAATTAATCCCTTACTACTTATTGTTCCAGTAGTTGTTATCGTTGCTGTTGCAATGAAGATGCCTGCAGTACCCGGGCTTATGATGGGTACCGTATTAGGCGGTATTGCGGCAGTATTATTCCAAGGTGCAGACTTTGGCGATGTTATTGATGCTATGCACTATGGTATAGTATCTGAGACAGGAAATGAAATGCTGGACGAGCTATTAACCCGAGGTGGATTGGACAGTATGATGTGGACTATATCCCTTATTTTATGTGCTTTAACCTTTGGAGGTATGTTAGAAAAAACAGGTATGTTAGATGCCCTAGGCAAAAAGATACTTGTATTTGCTAAGAGCACAGGTTCTTTAG
>JALNWH010000118.1 GCA_023230985.1 Bacillota bacterium | reverse complement strand
TTTTTAAGTTTTGTCTTTAGGTGGCTTTTTGGTTGTGCCCTTTTTTATTCTCTTTTGCAGGAACCACCCAATAAATCTTTCAAAATTATTTTTTAAAAACCCTTGACTTTAATTAGCTGGTCTCTATATAATATTTACCTTTTGACGATCATCGCCGTTCCCTGACCTCCGCCTATGCACAAAGTAGCAAGACCGGTCTTTGAATTTCTCTTAATCATTTCATGGATTAATGTTACAAGTATTCTGGTTCCGGAGCATCCGATTGGGTGTCCCAGAGCAATAGCTCCGCCATTAACATTTGTTATTTCCATATTTAATTCTAAATCTTTCGCAACCGCCAAAGATTGAGCGGCGAAAGCTTCATTTGCTTCTACTAAATCGATATCTTTAATAGTCAAACCGGCTTTTTCCAATGCTTTTCTTGTTGCAGGAACCGGACCGTATCCCATAATCTTAGGATCTACTCCGGCAGACGCATAGGATACTATAGTAACCAGAGGTTTAATTCCTAGCTCTTCCGCCTTTTCTTTGGACATCAAAACTACCGCAGCAGCTGCATCATTTATCCCGGAAGCATTGCCTGCAGTAACAGTTCCGTCTTTTTTAAATGCAGGTCTAAGCTTTGCCATAGCTTCTATAGTCGCACCAAAACGAGGATATTCATCTGTATCTACAATTTTCGGATCGCCTTTTCTTTGGGGTATTTCTACCGGCACTATCTCATCTTTAAATCTACCGCTTTTAACCGCCTCTTCTGCTTTTAGCTGGCTGTTTAAAGCAAATTCATCTTGTTCTTCTCTTGTTAGATTCCATTGTTCTGCAATGTTTTCAGCAGTGATTCCCATATGATATTTATTGAATATATCTGTTAGTCCGTCATGTACCATGTAATCTACTACAGCCCCATCGCCCATCCTATGTCCCCATCTGGCCTTAGGCAATAGATAAGGTGTTGCACTCATATTCTCCGTTCCGCCGGCTAAAACTATATCCGCATCCCCCAATGCTATTATTTGGGCTGCCAAGCTGACTGTCCTTAATCCGGAACCGCAAACTTTATTAATAGTCATTGATGGTACAGCATCCGGTATACCTGCAGCAATTGCTACTTGTCTTGCAACATTTTGTCCAATTCCCGCTTGGAGTACACTGCCAAAAATCACTTCATCAATTTGTTCCGGTAAAACATTAGCCCTTATCATTGCTTCCTTTGCAGCGACTTCACCAAGTTTAATCGCTGAAACATCTTTAAAACTGCCACCGTAACTGCCTATAGGTGTCCTTACAGCACTGACAATAACAACTTCCTTCATACAAAAATTCCTCCTTATATAATTATTATTTAATAATTTATATTTGTAACTTTGCTAGAATTAGCAATTCAACTTATTATATTTGCAAATATCATACCAATTAGCAAAATTTAAAAATCTTATATTTGATAGCCTTACATTCCCAAGGCATTAGATTGATTAAGAAAATATTAAAGAGTTTTAATAAAAATTATGAATGTAGAATATAATCAACAGGATTATAAAATACATGACTGTTAAATCTATTATATCTTAGGGAAAGGTCTCTATAAAGATATGTAGAAGCATATATACATTGTTTTAAAATGTATATATGCTTCTACATAATGATTTACTAATATATCTGAAATATTCTTCTAAATTAAAATTTCCGTTTCATAAGCTTAAAATTCGTCTACAAATTGATAACCTTACAATTCCTTAATATTTATTCCGTAACCGCTCAGTTTCTTATATAATGCAGTTCTATGTATACCAAGTCGCCTTGCTGCCTTTGTTCTGCTTCCATTAGTAAACTTCAGTGCTTCCATAATCGCATTTATTTCAGCTTCAGCTACTTTATCTTTTAATAGTTTTATTTCCTTTTTGCCATCGCTTATACAAAGCTTTCTATTAATACTATCCGGCAAGTGCTCCGGGTAAATATATTTGCCTGTTGCTATATTTGCAGCCCTTTCAAGGACATTCCTCAATTCACGGACATTTCCCGGCCAATTATATAGCTTCAAACATTTCATTGCACTGTCTGATACTTCTATATATGAAAACCCCATTTTATCAACCAATTCTTTTAAAATATATAAAGATAAGACAGGTATATCATCCAATCTATCCCTTAGGGGTGGTATATCTATACCGACAACATTTAATCTATAGTATAAATCCTGCCTAAAGCGCCCTTCTTGAACCGCTGTGTGCAGGTTTTCGTTGGTACAGGAAATAATCCTTACATCGCTTTTAATTCTAATATTACCGCCTATCCTTTCAAACTCTCTTTCTTCCAAAACTCTTAATAATTTCGCCTGCATACTATAGGTCATGGTAGAAATCTCATCCAATAAAATTGTCCCGCCGTTTCCAAGCTCAAATTTTCCTATTTTACCGCCTTTTTTTGCACCGGTAAAAGCTCCGCCTTCGTAACCAAATAGCTCTGACTCCAATAATTCATGGGGGATTGCAGCACAGTTTATTTGAATAAAAGGATTATAAACTCTATCACTTGCATTATGAATTGCATGAGCAAAAAATTCTTTTCCGGTACCACTTTCTCCTTGTATCAGTATTGTAGAGTTTAACCCTGCAGCTTTTCTGGCGATTTCTTTAAGTTCCTGCATTTTATCATTTTGAGTAATAATATCCTTAAAAGTATATTTTGCACTATACATTTGGCTTATTTCATCTTTATATTTACCAACAGTTTTCTCCAATATCTCAACTCTTTTTGCCATTGTTCTTATCTCTTCTATATCCCTGAACAATACAGTACCAACAGCACCTATTACCTCATCGTCTTTTTTAATAGGAATCCTGCTGGCTAACATATCGTGTCCTTGAATTCTTTGAATCTTGCAAATCTCTTTTTCACCTGTTTTTATAACAATATGAAGTCTCGTATTCTCTATCACTTCTTCAACATGTTTATCCAATACATCTTTTTCTTTAATCCCGAGCAGATTTTCATAATTCCATTTAATGATGCGCCCCTCTTTGTCTATTAAAACCATACCTTGATAAGCATTATCCAATATATCTTTCATTACATCCAAGCTATCCATAAGTTCTTCCATCATAACAAATATCCACTCCTTAAAATCACTTTTAAGGTCCACTCAATAACATTTTAACATATTTTATGTAATAACAACAGGTGAGTATAGTGTACTAATTTATTGCCTTTATTTTCTCTTTTAGTTTTGCAAGCATATCCTTTGTCATTGATTTCAAGTCGTATTTGGGGTTCCAGCCCCATTCCTCTCTTGCGGCTGTATCATCTAAAAAGTCCGGCCAGGATTCGGCAATGGCTTGCCTTATAGGATCTATATCATAAGTAATTTCAAATTCAGGTATATGTTTCTTTATTTCTTGGGCAATATGTTCCGGGGCAAAACTCATAGATGTCACATTGAAAGCATTCCTATGTATCAATTTACCCGGATCTGTTTCCATCACCTCTACTATAGCATTCAACGCATCAGGCATATACATCATATCCATATAAGTACCTTCTTTTATAAATGATGTATACTTTTTATTTTTTAGTGCTTCATAATAGATATGGACTGCATAATCCGTAGTGCCTCCGCCGGGTAAAGTTTCATAGGATATAAGTCCGGGAAAACGTATACCTCTTGTATCCACTCCAAATCTTTTAAAATAGTAATCGCATAAAAGTTCACCAGAAGACTTGGTAATCCCGTACATGGTTGCAGGTTTTTGCACTTCATCTTGAGGGGTTTTAAATTTTTGTGAATAATCTCCGAATACGGCTATTGAACTGGGAGTAAATACAGAACAATCATATGTTCTGGCTATTTCCAAAACACTTAAAAGACTTCCGACGTTTACCTCCCAAGCCTTGATAGGATTAGCCTCTCCTACTGCTGATAATATGGCTGCTAAATGTATTATTGTATCCACTTTATGCTTTTTCACGACATTTATAATCTGATTTACATCATCAGTATTTATCAGTTCGAATATTCCATCTTCTACGACTTTAGAACCTTTTGGGGTTCTCCTTCCGGAAGCAATTACATTATTTATTCCATAAATATCGCGCATATATGAAGTCAGTTCTGAGCCTATTTGGCCTAAGGCTCCGGTAATCAATATTTTTTTCATTTTCACACCCCCATATAATTAATTATGAAACAGTAAATATAATATATTCACTATATCCCTATAATAATTATATAAAAGAGGGGGTTCCGTTTCATATTGGGAAAAAGCCGTTTTCTGAATATTTCATCTAATTAGTCCGTATTTCACCGACATTCTCTGTATTTTGTAGTTTTTACTGTACTTTCTTGCTGAGCTCAATGATATTCTTAAAAAAACATTGGGCTAAATCGCTGTAGTCTTTGTTTTTAACCATTGAGACATTTTTCCTGATTACTTCCTCTTCCCTTTTTAAATCCACTACTTTTATATTGTTTTTTCTTTTAATATCGCCTATTCTTTTAGCTATATCCAGCCTGTTTTCAAAAAGCTTAATTAGTTCATCGTCAATTTTATCTATCCGGCTTCTTAGCACTTTGATATCTTCCATAAAAATCCCTTCTCTTGAGTTATAGATTACTCAAGTAATAACAAGTCTAATAGTGGTTTATCTGTGGATTGTGATAATTACCATTTTTCATAATGAACTCTATCTTCTTTATATCTTTCTCTTACTTCTCTTTCTTCTCCGGGATAGCCAATAGCAATTATTGCTACGGGAGTTATATTTTCCGGTGTATTTAGAATACGTCTGACAGGTTCTAATAAAAATTCTCTGGGATATACTCCGCACCAACAACTTCCCAAGCCTAAATGCTCAGCCTCCAACAATATATTTTGGATTGATGCCGCCATATCTTGAATCCAAAATGAACCTTCATATTTTAGATTTGACATATCACAGCAAGGGACGATTGCTAATGCTGCTTCCGTCAACATTTTTGCGTAAGGATGATTTTCCGATATTTCATTTAATGTTTTTCTTTCCTTAATAACTATAAAGTGCCAAGGCCTTTCATTACCGGCTGAAGGTGCATACATGGCAGCCCTCAATAATTTATGTACCATCTCTTCCGATACCGGCTTATCTTTATACCTCCTTATACTTCTCCTTGAAAAAATTTCTCTCATACTTAATTCTCCTTCCATTATTTTTAATATATTATATGTTTTAAGAATTATCTCCATTTATCGCATTCATTTGATAATATAAAGAAAGAACTATAAATAGTATAACATATGTCTTTGAAAGTTTTGAATAGCATATTAGCAAGGAGGCAACACTATATAAAATTGTATATCAGGAGGTACCAAAATGACAGAAGTTGAACTTTTACTTGATGATATAGAAAAGCTTAGAAGTACTTTACAGAACCTTATAAAAGATAACGATAATCTTCTTGATCCGGAGATTATTAAAGCGAGCCGAAATTTAAATCAGGCAATAGTAAGCTATGAAAATTTAATTAATGAAAAAAGGAAGGGTTAAGAATCCCTTGATATCTCAACTAATAGAAAAAGCATTAAGTCTCATTAAACTTAATGCCAATAGCTTCAAAATGGTGCGCCATCAGGGATTCGAACCCGGGACCCATTGATTAAGAGTCAATTG
>JALNWH010000117.1 GCA_023230985.1 Bacillota bacterium | reverse complement strand
TCAAGGAAATGGATTAAAAAAGAAAAAGCCGACTTATATAATAGTTTATCAAAGATAAAAGATCTAAAAGTTATACCCTCTACAGCAAATTATCATCTTTTAAAAATTGCAAAAAAAGGAATGGATGCATTTAACCTACGGGATATACTAATTAATGAAGGCATACTCATCAGGGTGCCTACAGGTTTTTATCCGTTAATTCGGGATTATTTCAGATTGGCTGTGCTTGATGATAAATCAAATACCGCACTTTTAAAGGCATTAAATCTTATATTTTAGGATGGTTGGTAATGAAAGTCAAAGTAAAAACACCGGCTTCCATAGGAGAACTTATACAAGGTAAGATTAAGGGTAAAGAAATGTTGGTATCCTGTCCTATTAATATATACAGTATTGTAGAAGTAGAGGTTTGTAAAGGCTCTGCTTCTGATTTGTGCAATGAAAAGGTTTATAAAGCTGCGGAATTTTTTTTAAATGATTATAAAATAAAGAGTTATAAATTATCAGATATAAAGATCAGTATCAGCTCCCATATACCAAGGGGAAAGGGCATGGCAAGCAGTACTGCTGATATTTCCGGTACTTTATACGCTTTGTCTAAGCTGTTATCTGTTCCCTTGAAGGAAGAAGAAATAGCCGCAATTGCTGTTAAAGTTGAGCCCACGGATAGCACAATATTTTCAAATCTAACACTACTTGATCATTTACAAGGCAATTTTATAGAAAGGATTGCCCCTGTTTTACCAATAGAGTTTTTGCTCTTGGAAGGCAAAGATACTATTGATACCTTGAAATTTAGAAAAGAAACAAATCATATTAAACTTGCCGGTGATTTGGATAAACACTATGAAAGACTGAAAGAAGCAATACTATATAATGATATAAGCTTGTTAGGAAAAGTATGCACGGAAAGTGCATTTCTCAATCAAAAGATTCTATATAAGCCTTATCTGGAGGAACTTTCAAATATTGTTTTGGATTGCGGGGGAGCAGGATTAAATATAGCCCATAGCGGTTCCGTATGCGGAGTAATAATAAGAAAAGAAACGGATAAGAGTAAGCTGGTATCGCGTATCAATGAGGCATTGGGAGAATACTTTAGTAAAATATATTTCGTCCATACAGTTAAAGGCGGTTCCACTCAATGGGGCATTTAGAGTATAGTTTTTGATATTGATTATATTTCACACTGTACATATGTGAATAATAAAAAACGAGCATTTAAGTAGTTAAATTATTTGATTTCAAGGTGATACAATAGTCTAAAAACTTTTTAAGGGCAACAGAGTGCTTAATACCCTCATTCCAATAAATGCTTATGGTTCTATTCAAGGCGTTTCCTTTAAAAGGTATGGCAGTCACTTTATAGCTTTCCAGTGAAGGTATTTTAGGCATAATTGCTATTCCTAGTTTTGCACCGACAAATGAAGCCATGGAATTGCATTCATCTACTTCAAAAAATACATTTGGTATAATACTATTTTTCTTAAAATAGGAAACAGTCTGCACATATAGGTCTGACTCTTTCTTTATCATTATAAACTTTTCATTTCTGATATCATTGCCTGTAACGGTTGTATGACCTGCTAAAGGATGATCTTTATATACAATCAAATATAATTCTTGCACAAAAACAGGTATGGATTTAATATATTCATTTGAAATCTCTGTATGGGGTGCCATAACAACATCCAGATGGCCTTGAGTAAGCTTTTTAATCAACAGATTAGTCATATTGACTTGAAAATTAAAATTTATATTACGGTTCCCCAAAAAATTATAGAAACTTTCAATCAAATGAGGGATAGCATCAAAACTAACAGTGTATATATACCCCAAATTAATGTTTCCCTTTGAAGGGTTCAACATTTTACTAAGCTGTATCTCACCTTGATTAAGAATATTAAGGGCACTTTCCGCATAGGGGAGAAAAGCTTCACCGTACTCCGTTAAATAAACCTTTATTCCATCTTTTTTAAAAAGCGGAACATCTAGTTCTTTGCTTAGTTGAGTTATAGCATAGCTAAGGCTGGGCTGTGAAATATTTAGCTCTTCGGCCGCTCTAGTATAGTGAAGGGTATCAGCTATTTTTACAAAATAACGTAATTGTTGCAAAGTCATAAAATCATTCCTTTAATTAAAATTTTTATTGATAAGACAATAAAGCTATAGAGAAGCTCTATTAGATTATACAAAAGAAGTATTAGACAATCAAGCATATAAATTATAGTATTATATACACACTCATGAAAGTTTAAATAAAATATAAAACATACAGATTATTTAAGCCATAAAAACTTTTTATTAAGAGATATAGATATATTTTATAATAACATATTAATCTTAAGGACATAAAAGTAAGGAAGCTAATGATTAATAAAGGGGCGAGGTAAATGAATCTTCCGGAAAAGGTGACTATTTGTGAAGTAGGGCTGCGAGACGGACTACAAAATGAAAAGAAAATTCTAAATACGGAAGAGAAGTTGGAACTGGCTAATAAACTTATAGATGCCGGATTTAAGGTAATTGAATTAGGTTCTTTTATGAACCCAAAAGCAGTACCGCAAATGGCAGATACAGATGAATTATTTAAAAAATTAGGTGAAGTAAGCGGTGTGGAAATGCGGGCCTTAATAGCAAATATTAAGGGAGTTGAACGTGCTGCAATCTGTGGTTGCCGTAAAGTAAAAATTAATGTTTCTGCGAGCCGTCTTCATAACTTGTCAAATCTTAATAAAACCCCTGAAGAAAGCGTTGCCGGATTTGAAGAAATTGTTACGCTAGCGAATAAGCACGGAATAAGTGTATCAGGATCCATATCCATGCCCTTTGGTTCTCCTTGGGAAGGTGAAATATCCATTGAGTCTATAAAAAGCATAATAAAGGCTTATTTAGACGTAGGGATAACAGAAATTTCTTTATCGGATGCTTCAGGTATGGCGGTACCAAATCAAGTATATTCAATCTGTTCCAACATGCAAGAAAACTACCCGCAAGTTAAATGGTGGCTTCATTTTCATAATACAAGAGGTATGGGCATTGCCAATATTTTAGCAACTATGCTAACGGGGATAACTAATTTTGATTCTTCCTTTTGTGGTTTGGGTGGTTGTCCTTTTGTCCCCGGTGCTGCAGGAAATGTATGTTCAGAAGATGTAGTACATATGATGGATGAAATGGGAATAAAAACAGATATAAATATTTTTAAGCTTTTGGAATTAGCAAAAAAAGTTCAGCAATTGGTTGAACATGAAGCTGATTCATATTTACTTAGAGCAGGCCGATCAAAAGACCTCTTAAAAGAATAGATAAACATAAGAAAAGATATCAGCATGAATAGGAGGATTAACAGTGAGTCGAATGAGTTCAATGGAAGAAGCATATGCAAAGCTTGATCAGGCACAGATAGATGAGATAGAAGAAAAATTTGCACGAGCTGATGCAGCACAAAAGATTTTTGAAACTTGGAGTCAGGAAGAAATCGATCGTACTATTAAGGCTATTGCATGGAAGGTTGCAAACACGCAGACCTTCAAAGAATTAGTAAAAATGAGTATCGAGGAAAGTGGCATGGGCGACCCCGTAAGCAGGGAAAACAAAAAATACAAAATCAGGGGTGTTTTAAGAGACGCTTTGCGGCAAAAAAGTGTTGGAATAATTGAAGAGATTCCTGAAAAGGGTATAATAAAATATGGGAAGCCTGTAGGAGTAATTGCCTGTGTTGTCCCTGCAACTAATCCGGATTTAACTCCGGCAGGAAACGCAATATATGCACTTAAAGCACGAAATGCAATAATTTTTTCTCCTCATCCCAGAGCGGTTAAAACCGGAGGGCGAACCATAGAATTAATGCGTGAAGGATTACGCAAAGTCGGTGCACCGGAAGATTTAATTCAAATATTGGGACAAGGTAAAGCCAAAATAAACAAATCTCTATCAGAGGCACTAAATACGAAATGTGATTTAGTAATTGCCACAGGCGGACAAGGAGTAGTAAGAAGGGCATATCATTCCGGAACCCCTGCTTATGGGGTGGGAGCAGGAAATGCGACTATGATATGGGATGAAACTGCCAAAGTTGAACTCCATCAAGCCGCTTATAACACAATGTTATCAAAGACCTCTGACTATGGATCAGGGTGTTCTGCTGATGGAAATATCATTATCCATGAAAGCATTTATGAAGAAGGAATTAAGCAGCTTATAGAAGTAGGTGGGTACTTACTAAATGAAGAACAGCAAGTTGCAGTAGGAAAGATTATGTGGGATGAAGAATGCCATCGTTTGCCTCAATCCGTAGCACAATCTCCTCAAAAAATGGCTGAACTAGCCGGATTTAGCGTACCTAAAGATCGCAAGTTTTTAATTGCCAAAGGCACCGGATCCTATACAACTGATTATAAGGATGTTTGGTGCAGGGAAAAGCTCACAACTCTATTATCGGTGCATAAGTATGAAGGTGAATTTCAAAATGCTATAGACATAATAACTGCAATACATGAAGTTGGCGGAAAAGGCCACAGTGTAGGTATATATTCATACAATGATGATCATATTGACAGGCTTGCTTTAAAGGCACAAGTAGGTCGCATTATGGTAAGACAACCTCAATCGAAGGCAAATGCAGGTGCTTTTACTAACGGAATGCCGATGACTTCCAGCATCGGGTGCGGTACATGGGGTGGAAATGCTACATCAGAAAATGTGCATCTGCATCATTATATGAATGTTACTTGGGTTTCAAAAGAAATTGAAGAAGATAAACCTTGTGACAAGGAGTTGTTTGGTGAATTTTACCAACCCGAAAGGGAAGAATAAACTGAAGGGGGGTAATCTTTTGAAAAAAATGCTTTCAGATCAAATTGTAGATTATTTAAAACGGCGCAATGTGGAATATGTATTCGGTCTTTGCGGACATACGGTAATTGCGATGCTGGATTCACTTTCTAGAAGCAGTATAAAGTATATTTCTTTTAGAAACGAGCAACTTGCTGCCATGGCGGCTGATGGTTATGCAAGGATAAAGAAAAAAGCCGGTGTCGTTATGTGTCATTTAGGCCCCGGTATTGCAAACACGGTTACAGGAGTGGCAAACGCATCCTTTGATTCCATACCTATGGTACTTATAGCCGGCGATGTCCCCAGATATTATTATGGTAAGCATCCACATCAAGAGGTCAATTTACATGCTGATGCATCACAGTATGAGATTTTAAAGCCTATAGTAAAGCGAGCATGGAGAGTTGATGATCCCGAAGCAATGCCTGAAATACTGGATAAGGCCTTTCGTCTAGCAGAAAGTGGAAGACCCGGGCCCGTACTAATCTCTATACCTATGGATGTTTTTTCAGAAAAGATTGAGGAAGACCTTTTTAAACGAACATATTTGGATAACCATAAAACTATTAAACCTGCATTGTCACCTTCTGCTGCTAAAGCTATTGCTAAAAAACTGGTAGATGCTAAGCAACCGGTTATACATGCCGGAGGAGGAATCTTACTAGCGGGAGCCTCGAAAGAACTCCAAGAACTGGTAGAATTTTTGGATATACCTGTATCTCGCACTTTAATGGGGCAAGGCTGCATATCGGACACCCATCCTTTAATGTTGGGTCAAACAGGATTTTGGGGACTGGAATTCACTCAT
>JALNWH010000116.1 GCA_023230985.1 Bacillota bacterium | reverse complement strand
GATTTTGAAAACACAAAATGTCACTTTACTGTATGCTGCGAAAAGTCCCGAATTGAGTCAGGCAGTTGTTATTCAAGATGTATTAAAGAATTAAAAATTAGAAAATGAAGGATGAAACCTTACCCATAAAAAGACATAAAACGATTCAACTTTTCAGTAAAGATCATAAGGTTGTTTCGTTGTTGGGCTGGAAAATTAGGCAAGGATTTAAGAAAGAGATCGAGTTAGAAAGAATAAAAGACTATGCAGATTGGATATTTGAAAACCAAATTCAACCCCATTTTTACGAGGAGGAAAAGTATATTTTTTCCCTTCTTGACGATGATGATAAGCTGAAGAAGAGAGCACTATCTGAACATCGAAAATTAGAAAGGCTTTTTGCAGATGGAAAGGACATTAATCGAGCATTAAGTTTAATTGAAGAATTGTTGGATCTGAACATCAGTTTCGAAGAACGGATTCTGTATGACCATATTCAAGACGTAGCTTCTGAAGAACAATTGAAAAAATTAGAAAATTTCCATAAAAATCCAATTCGTAAAGGACTTTGGAAAGATAGGTTTTGGGAACAGACTTAATTTATTTCCAAATCCTCCCTATTATTTTTCAGCAAAGAGTATGTTAGGTCGAAAAGTTTATTTGTAACTTTATAGGGTATTTAACTTAAAAAAAATAAAGATATGAGACTTTTGAAAATATTTGTAAGCATGTCAATCTTACTAGGCTTTATTAACCTAAATGCCCAGGAAATTTATTTAGAAATTGATAAAGCACCCAGTGAAATAAGGGCTTATGTAGCTACTCATTTTCCCGAAAATAAGATAGTGTCTATAAAAAAAGACCAAGAATTGAATAAACTTGAATATGAAGTAAAACTGGAGAAAAGGATAGAGTTAGAATTTAGGTCAAACTATGAAATTAAAAAAATTGAATCCAAAAGTGCATTGCCAAACAGTGTAATTCCAGAGAAAGTTAGAGCGTATGTATTCAAAAATTATTCTCCTTATAAAATTGTAAGTTGGAAACAGAAATCCAATAAACAAGAAGTTGAATTGGATAACGATTGGGATTTATATTTCGATTTAGCTGGAAATTTCTTGAGAATTGATAAATAAAAAAATAGTCTGTAATTCACTACTGAAAATTCCGGAGTCGTATGACTTTGGAATTTTTAGTAGAACTTATTTTAAATTATTATAAAGGTTGTCAGAATTATATAAATGACGTGAATAACACCATTGGAGACAGTAATACAGATAGAGCTATTCCGGAACCGGAATATGGAAAGGAATGGTGTAAGAACTTAGATCAGTTCATTTTTTGGGTACAAATGGCATCATTGAGTACAGATACTGTAGCCAATGTTATGGTACGTAACTCGGCACGTAAGCTGATAGCCGGCGGAGTGCCTAACGATTTTCCTCCCGATGCGTATAATGTGATTTTAAGGTATGCAGGATGTTTGACTGAAAAACTAAATTATTTTTTAGGTTTTGTGATGGTAGGTTCACTTTATTCCAACTATAGATTTCGTACAAAGCTCATAAATGCTTCTGAAGATGTAGATTTTAAAATACTACAAATGAATGCTGACGGCAAGAGCATCTATAAGCCGGGGATGTCAGACGATGCCAAAGCATTACTGGACGATGCACTTTTAAAAGTAAAATCAATTGCAGGAAATAAAACTGTTTCTATAGATGCGATGATTTATAAGCTGACCGAAATGCAAACTGACGGAGCTGTCATTCTTAGCAAATTTACAGGTTTTACCCCTGCTCAGAAATATGCTTTTGCGATTGAATATAAAGATTTTCTACCATTGGATCTCAAAAAATTCAATGCTTCTAACGGATTGGGGATGGACAATTGGAAGGACTTGTTTGATAAAAACATAATGGACAGGCAAATCATTGATTTTGTGCTAAGCGAAAAACGGACTACAGCCATTTTACGCTACTATGATGACCCAGGTGGATTGCGTAATACATTGGAACCGCTTACCTATGAAAAAAGATTGATGTTTCTGGATGAAATGGGTGAAATATCTCAACCTAACTTTAATCGATTAGTGAATAATCCTGATCTTACCAATCAATGGTTAAGATATTATAATGATTTAACATTAAGAGGAGATTTTCAGATACTTAGTAAAACTAAACAAATAGATTTTCTGGAAATCTTTGGAGAGATAAATGAATATTGGTTTAACAGATTTAAAAGACAGCCTTATCTGTTTGATAGGTTTAATACCGCTTCCGGAAGTAGTTTAACACTTGCTGCTCAAAATCCTAGATTATGGATTAGAATCAACCGATATTACATACGTCCAAATAGTTTAGGGACAAAATTAAGTTCTGCTACAGTACAATCAAGGTTTGGTGACCACGCAGTAAACTTGGTAAACTCAGTGGAGCAATATTCACAAACATTATTAAACACATATAAAAGATCTTTTAGAGATGAAAATTTTCAGTTGGTTAGCCGTATGGTAGATAAGGAAACGGGAAAGATGTCTGATTTTTTTACTAATTTTCCTAAAAAACAATTTAAAACCGAAAGCCAATATATCTCCTATAGAGAGAGTTTGCATCCAAATATTAGAGAAATTGTAGTAGAACTGGAAAATACTCCTAAATCTTTGTACAATATTGATAATATAGCAAATTTGAATAAAACAGGGCATTATATTGGAGCACACGCTGAAATTCGTGCTTTAAATGATTTAGTAGAAAAACGTTTTGGCAACCAGTTGGTTGGGGAGGATGTATTCAATGATTGGATTGAAAAAGCAGTTTTAGGATATAATAGAAATGTTGTTGTCAAACCGGAAAATAATAAAGTAATTATGCCTACCTGTGCAGATTGTTTTTACATAACAGATTTAGTAACTTTTATAAAATAGATCAAATATGATAGTAAATTTCGATGATATAGACATTTTGAATGTTGACGATGGTGGTGGTAATATGTATTACTATAATAATCAGATTTTTACAGGAACTATTGTGGAATATAATAGTAATGGAATATTAATAGGTGAGATTAATGTTGTTAATGGGAGTAAACAAGGGAGAATAGCATTGTATTATGATAATGGACAAATTATGGATGAACATTTTGAAAAAAATAATAGATTATACGGAATTTATAAAGAGTGGGATGAGAATGGTAATTTGACCAGTCAAGTAGATTGTGGTCCAGAACCCCAATAAATGATAGTAATTTATAATGGAATAGATATACGGAGTCATCCACTAAATAGAAATTAAAATGCTTTTAGCTTTAGACGTTTATTACAGAAAAACTTATGCGGTTGCTGTAGGAGTGATATTTGATTGGTTTGATGATAAATCTCAAAAGATAATTATAGAATACATTGATGAAGTAGATGAATATATTCCTGGGGAGTTTTACAAAAGAGAACTTCCTTGTATTATGAGAGTAATTAAACAAGTTAATATTGGTGAACTCGAAGCAATTATAGTTGATGGTCATATCTATGTGGAAAAAGATACATATGGTTTAGGAGGAAAATTATATGAGCAATTAAATCAACAATTACCGATCGTAGGAGTAGCTAAAAACTCTTTTTTAAAGAATAAAGATACTGTAAAGGAAATTTACAGAGGGGTAAGTAAAAAACCATTATACGTTTCAACAGTGGGCATAGATTCAAATACAATTTGTGAAAAAATTGCAAAAATGAAAGGGAACTATAGAATTCCTATCCTATTAAAAGAATTAGATAGCATTACTAAACAAAGTATAATAGAAAATTGAATTTATAGATTATGGCAACAACTTTCATAGATTACAAAAATGATAAGGGATTTTATATATCAGAATCATTTATAAAATTAACAATGTATTATATCTACTTAGAATTACAAAAGCCACAGTATACATTCTTAAGTAAGCAAGAAATATTAGATGATTTGTCTGATAAAATAAATGGTTTGAGAAATGGTTACATTGTTTTAGGCTGGGATGATGTATTAAGCAATCCTAGTGAAGAACAAACTATGATACAAGTCTTACAAAATGTAAAGACATCCCTACAAAATAAAGGAGCAGATATACCTGTATCAGAGCTTATTTCAATTCCAACTCAAGATGACACCTTAAAATATATGTTGGATAAAAAACCGTTTCCTACAGCAGAGCTTATAAGAGTTATAGATGCATTAACTCAAATGTTGGAAGGAACATGGAATTCAGATAATTAT
This sequence comes from Bacillota bacterium, assembly GCA_023230985.1. GTDB lineage: Bacteria > Bacillota > Clostridia > Lutisporales > Lutisporaceae > JAAYKT01. Next base: position 1,662 of record JALNWH010000116.1, on the reverse strand, counting down.
GATATGAATTTGAACTGGAGATATTTTGAGTAAATAATTTTAGCTATGACAATAATTATTGATGAGAAATACGAAAAAGTTTTGTTGGACCTTAAACAAAACATTAGATATAAAAATAAAGATAGGGATGTAGTTAGTATCTTGTTATTTAGAAATTATCTCACAGAACTATTTCATTTAAAAAGGCTTTTAGGAAATGATTCAGAATTTATAAAGTCTAATGATGCTCATAACATATTTCTTGAGTTAAAGCCAAGTTGGTTAAATGAACTTAAGGATATAAATTCCTTTTACGAGGATTTAAAAAGATTTGATATTCAATTTTCTACAGGTCGTTTTTTAGATGGTTTATTTATTTACTTGTTTGTTTACTGGGAGGTATATAAAGATAGTACGGAAATTAAAAGTTTAAATGTTGAAAATATATATTTATCTCCCTTAAAAATATTGGAAAGAATTAACCATATACACACACACATAATGCCCAATTTCAAATTGGAGGTTTTACTTTTAAAAATACTGAAAAATACAAAGGATTTAAATTACCATCAATAGATGATAAGTTTTTAGATTATATAGAAAGCAAATGCGTTGAAATCCCAAATCAAGAGGAAACTAATCAGCTTTGGGAGGAATTTAAAAAATATAGAAAATTGGAAAGTTGAAAGAATTAAAAAATAGTTGAAATCTTTTTTTATGGTTTTAGAAATGGAAATAGAATATTTAAAAAAGTTGAGAGATAATCCTGCTGCGTATCCAAATGATACTGATTACAAAGATGAAATTTCTGGAATTTCAGAAGTCGAGATTACTCAATTGGAGCAATTATATAATAATGGTAATCCATTTCCAAAAGCGTTAAAGGAGTTACTTTTTTTAGCAGGAGAAAGCTGTTACGTATTGGCTTATTTAAATGATTCACAACAGGCGATGCAGAATTATGTAAGAAATCAATTACAAAAAAGATCTTTGGAAATAGCAAGACCGTTTTTTGCTATTGATGTATATAACTCTTCAGATCAATGTCTAATTGTTTATTTAGATGAAGGGGAAGATCCTATAGTGTATAGTGTTTTTTATGATTTTCAGGATTATGATCCAAATGATTACCCTGAAGTACAATTTATAACACCTTTAAAAAAGCTTTCAGCTTATATAAATTCGGGAATAGAAGATGTGAAAAATGGATTTAATCCTTTTTAGTAATATTTATTAATTAAAGTTATGCCGGAAACAAATAATTATCCTCAAAGATATTATCCTAAGCTTTCAGAGATAATAACCATAGAAGATTTACCTGAGTTTCTGTCTTTTGTACAGGACGGGTTAAATGCTATTTTTGACAAGATACACTATAAAAACCTGCAATATTCCAAGAGTTTCCGGGGAGATGCTGCATTTTACAGTTTAGATATTGTGACTCGTAAGCCAATTAAGTTGGCGTTGCCATTTGATATGGCATTGGTTCTCAATCCTGATATGGATGGAGATAACAATATATCCTCTTTTCCTATTACCATAGAATACGAATGGAAAATATATAATACTCCCTAGAATTCAGACCATTAGTTAAAGATTAAAAAGAGTATTAATTTTAACTAAAAAGAAATGAAACATAAACGGAGAAAATTCACAGTAGCTTTTAAGACAAAAGTAGTGATT
>JALNWH010000115.1 GCA_023230985.1 Bacillota bacterium | reverse complement strand
CTGGCAATTAAAGTAACGTTTTTTCAATTAGTGACAGAAAGGTTAAATTCAGAATATTTGGAATTCTACGTAATAAATATTGGATATATATATTTATGTATAAAGTTTACTCGTTAAAGCTGAATTAGTTTTAGAACTTGAAAATAGTGCAAAAAAGCATGATAATGAAAGTTGCACAAGAATTATTAATAAACTATATGAATATGTATAAGAAGCGAAAATTATGTCACCGTATAATGGATAAACACAAAGGATTAGGAGAGGTAAACATGGATAAACGAGAATTGAAATCAAGTGCGTTGTTATTAATAACCGCAGCAATTTGGGGCTTTGCATTTGTGGCACAAAGGATGGGTACGATGCATGTAGGGGCATTTACCTTTACAGCATTTAGATTTGCTTTAGGCAGCTTGTCGTTGGCTCCTTTGCTTATTTATTTTAATAGAAAAAAAGAAAAAAGCGAAAACAGTAAGATGGAATTAAAAACCAGCCTTGTAGCCGGAGCGGCGGCAGGTTCAGTTTTATTTATTGCTGCATCTTTACAACAAATTGGTTTAATATATACCGATGCAGGGAAAGCCGGTTTTATAACAGGATTATATATAGTTATAGTGCCTATTTTCGGTATATTTTTAAAACAACGTATTCATATAAGCACATGGGCCGGCATAGCAGTGGCGGTGCTTGGTTTATACTTTTTGAGCGTTACCGAAGGCTTTTATATATCAAAAGGAGATCTTTACGTTATTATAGGAGCTTTTTTTTGGGCTATTCATATTTTAATAATAGATCATTTTACGAAAAGGGTTGACTCGTTAAAACTTTCATTTTTACAATTTGTAACTTGCTTTGTATTCAGTATGATAACGGCGCTAATCTTCGAAACCATTGATTTTAAAAGCCTATCTATTGTGCTTATCCCTCTATTATATGGTGGTATAATGTCCGCAGGAATAGCATATACTCTTCAAATAATTGGACAAAAACATGCAAGACCTTCTCATGCGGCAGTAGCTATGAGCATGGAATCCGTTTTTGCAAGCATCGGCGGATTTTTAATACTAAATGAAGTGCTGGGAATTAGGGGATATATAGGTTGTGCACTAATGCTGGCAGGAATGCTCTTATCGCAATATGAAAACTTAACAAAGAAAACAGGGTCATCGACACCTGTTTAGCTTCAATGATTCCCCGTTGTCACTCTGAGACTCCCTCTGTTGTCACTCTGAGACTCCCTCTGTTGTCTCTCTAAGACTCTCCCCTTTGTCACTCTGAGACTCTCCCCTTTGTCACTCTGAGCAACGCGAAGAGTCTTATGTTTCGAAGGGAAAAAATTCTTCGACTATAACACATATATAATTATTCTAAGCTTACAGATTATTAGTCTTGGAACTCAGCAATCGAGTCAAATATATAAGCTTAGATGCATCATCAGCCGCAGTACAACATTTATTTATTCTTTAAATAATATTCTTTTATACAGGCAAAACTCTCCTTACTTAAATTATGCTCAATTTTACATGCATCATCTCGGGCGACTTCTTCATCTACTCCCAACCCAATCAATATTTTAGTTAGCATAACATGCCTTTCATAAGTGCGTTCGGCAATTTCAAGTCCTGTATCTGTAAGAGTTATATATCCCGACTCATCCATTTCAATAAAGGCACTTTCACGGAGCTGCTTCATCATAACACTAATAGTAGGTTTGGAATATCCCATTTTTCTGACTACATCTATGGAACGAATTACGCTTTGCTCCTTTAATAATATAAATATGGTCTCCAGATAGTTTTCTATAGTTTCACCGACTTGCATTTAGCCACCCCCTTATTGGTTATATACGCCTAACTAAAACCATCATATCATAAAATCCAAAAGAATAAAACTTAGTATTGACAAAAAAGTTAGTATAGTCTAATCTAGAGTTAGGAATAACTAACTTTTTGATTTAATTGGAAAGTCTCTCTTTGCAATTAAATAGAGATGCAAAAGCACTAACAGATAAATAGACTGAAAGGGAGCGGTAAAGATGACAAAAAACTTAACATCTTTGGGCAAAGGTGAGGGAGGAAGAGTAAATTCAATAGAGGCAGGTAGATATGCAACAAAGAGGTTGTATGAAATGGGGCTTAATACCGGCGCTCTTATAAAAATAATAAAAAATGACTCGGGTCCTGTAATAATCAGCTTAAATGGCAATAAAGTTGCATTAGGCCGAGGATTGGCACAGAAAGTAATATTAGAAGTTTGAAAAGGCTATTAGGTAAACATGTAGCAAACAAATCATCAATTTTAAGGAGAAATGACAAATGAAAAATGGCACGATAGCTTTGGTAGGCAATCCGAATAGCGGCAAAACCAGCTTTTTTAATGCCCTTACAGGTTCCAACCAGCATGTGGGTAATTGGCCTGGAGTAACTGTAGAGAAAAAAGAAGGAAAATTTATATATCAAGAAAAAGAATATGATGTGGTGGATCTCCCTGGAATTTATAGTCTGGGTGCATTTTCCGAAGATGAGGTTGTAGCTAGGGACTATATTCTTACCGGGGATCCTGATGTGATTATAAATATAATAGATGCAGGTAATATAGAACGAAATCTTTACCTTACAACTCAATTGCTTGAGATGAAAAAGAAATTGGTTATTGCTCTTAATATGGTAGATGAAGCAGAGAAAAGAAAAATAAAATTCGATTTAGAGGAACTATCGAAGCATCTTGGTGCCCCTGTAATACCAACGGTTGCGCATAAAGGCATCGGAGTGGGAGAAATTATGGAAGCGGCAATAAATGCAATAGGTGATAAAACAAGCATTGAAAACCCTTTAATATATAGCGGTGTTGTTAAACATCATATTGAGCATATGGAAGAAATTTTAAAAAATAATAACCTTCCATATCCCATTGAGTGGACAGCGATAAAAATTGTTGAAGGTGATTTAAATATATTAAAAAAGCTTGAAGAGGTAAATGTAGATAAAAAGATAATAAAAGATATTAAAGAATATTATAAATACCATACCTCTGATAGTTTTGAGCTTGAAATTGTAGATTCAAGATATGCATTTGCTCACAAGGTTGCTGAACATTCCGTTATTAGGCCTTTGGAAGAAGTCATCACTTTAACGGATAAAATAGACAGGATACTCACAAATAAATATCTGGGAATACCGGCCTTTGCTATTATAATGCTGGTTGTTTTTCAGCTCACTTTTGCAATAGGAGAGAAGCTTTTGGGCAGCTTTGCCGCAAGTTCTATAGAGGGCCTGGGAAGGCTGCTGGAAATTTTTTTGATTAAAATAAAAGCACCCGGTTGGTTAGTTTCCTTTATAATAGACGGTGTAATAAACGGGGTAGGGGCTATAATCGAGTTCGTACCTTTGATTACAGTTCTATATTTATTGTTAGGATTTTTAGAGGATAGTGGATATATGGCTAGGGCAGCATATGTTTGGGATGATTTAATGAGGAGATTCGGACTGCAGGGGAAGGCTTTTATCTCCATGATTATAGGTTTTGGCTGCAATGTGCCCGGTATAATGTCTACCAGAACCATGGATAGTAAAAAAGACAGAATGATAACAATGCTTATAACTCCTTTTATGTCTTGCGGTGCTAAACTTCCTATATATTCAGTTTTTATAGCCGCTTTCTTTTCTAAACACGGTGGCTTGGTTTTGTTTTCTCTCTATGCCTTTGGAATTCTTGTAGCATTAATAATGGCCAAGCTGTTGAATAAAACTTTGTTTAAAGGAGACTCATCCTATTTTATAATGGAGCTTCCTCCCTATAGAATTCCGACAGCCACTAATGTGATTAGAAATATGTGGGATAATGTATCCGGATTTATAAAAAAAGCAGGTACCATAATATTTTTGGTAATAATAATAATGTGGATGCTGGCGGTTTTACCTGCATCTGTTGAACCTTATAGCCAATACAGTATATTAGGTACAATCGGAACATTTTTGGCACCGATATTCAGACCTGCAGGTTTTGGAACATGGCAGGAATCAGTTGCACTGTTTGCGGGAATACCGGCAAAGGAAGCTGTTGTAGGGACTCTTGGGATGCTATATGCAGGGCAATATGTTGAGGAAGGAGTCATTTTGGTAAATGCAATAAGACAGCATTTTACTCCTTTGACGGCATTGTCATATATGATAATGGTTTTACTTTACACTCCCTGTGCCGCTACTTTAGGTATTGTAGCTAAGGAAACAAGGTCAACGAAATGGCCTTTAGTGATGGCAATCTATACATTTGCTATAGGATGGTTCGTTGCTGTCATAGTCTATCAAATAGGTTCATTACTGGGATTTAGTTAGTCTTTAGGAGTGATATTAATGTTAAAAGAAATATTAAAAGCTATAGATAGAGATAGGCTTTTATCGGTACCTATGTTATCAAAGGAGCTAAGAGTACCTGAAGCATTGATTGACGAAGGCATTTTTGAACTTTTGCGAATGGGTTATATTATAAAAGAAGAAACAGGGGAAAGTTGTTCTAATGTTTGTGCCGGTTGTCCTTTTGCAAAAACCTGTAATAAAGAAATCATAAAAACCTATAGAATCACCGAAAAAGGGCAAGGAATTATAAGAACAGTTTGAAACACTTAAGAAGTTACTATATTGTTATTCTGAGTTTTTTTCGCTGGCCACCCTGTGTCTTCTTTCACTGTCACTCTGAGCGATAGCGAAGAGTCTTAATACCTTAGGAAAAAAATATTCCTCACTGCGTTGGAAATGACATTTTTCGAAAACATGTGTTTATCGGTGGCTTTGAACAGACTTAATATACACTATAATATATGGAGATTATCATGAAATATTTTAATATAAAAGAAGGAACATTTATTAAAAGGCCTAATAGATTTTTAGCTCATGTTTTGATTGATGGAAAAGAAGAAATAGTTCATGTCAAAAATACCGGGCGCTGCAAAGAAATATTAAAAGAAGGAGCGAGGGTGTTTTTAGAAGCTTCAAAAAATCCTAACAGAAAGACAGCATATTCCCTTATCGGTGCATACAAAGGGAAAATGCTTATAAATATTGATTCTCAAGTACCTAATACTGTGATATTTGATGGTATTAAAGAGAGAAAAATAGATGCACTTAAGGAAGTAGAGTATTTAAAAAAAGAATCAACTTATGGTAATTCAAGATTTGATATTTATTTTGAAAAGGGAAGCACCAAAGGATATATAGAGATAAAGGGAGTAACACTGGAGGATAAAGGCGTAGCCATGTTTCCCGATGCACCTACAACGAGAGGCAGGAAGCATTTACTAGAAATGGCTAAAGCAGTAGCTGAAGGATATGAAGGATATATTATCTTCCTTATGCAGTTTAAAGGCGCAAAGCATTTTACTCCAAATATAAAGAGAGATCCGGAATTTGCAAAAGCTCTATCTTTTTGCTTAGAAAACGGTGTAAAGGTTCTAGCTTATGATTCAATTGTTAAAAAAGACGAAATTTATATATCAGAAGAAGTTAAGGTCATCCTCTAAGGTCAAGATTTTTCACTTGCTATACTCTTTTAAACTGTTCAACAGACCAACTGACTAACTTACCAACTAAATAAAGCGAAGAGTTTTCTATTTTCTGTGTTTTTCGGATTTATCTTTGTATTTCAAAAATCTAAAAAAATTACGCATATTTTGAATAACATAATGCTCAAAAATCAATAATAATAATGATAAGAGTATTATGGAGGTAGATAAATGGCTGGAAAATCACATAATGACCACGAGCATATACAGGGAGTCAGGTGCGTTGTTACTAACTGTCATTATCATTGTCCCGGGGATATGTGTTCTGCGGGAAGAATAGAAATACAACACAGAAATGCAAAATCTTCGCAAGAAACAGATTGCGCAACATTTGCACCAAAATAAAAAGGTGGTTCGTTTTTCGAACCGCCTT
>JALNWH010000114.1 GCA_023230985.1 Bacillota bacterium | reverse complement strand
TGCAGCGAAAATCTTTGGCGTAAGCAAAAGTACGGTACATAAAGATGTTACTGAAAGGTTGCCTAAGATTAATCCGGCGGTGGCACTTCAGGTTAAGGAAATAATGGATAAGAATAAAGCAGAGAGACATATTAGAGGTGGTAAGGCAACTAAAATGAAATATCAATCCTTAAATGTATAACCCCCATCTAAGTATTTAAGCTCCGGTATAAAAACCGGGGCTTAAATTTTAGTAAGTTTTACTTTTTACGTTAATGCTTTGATATTGTATCGACGAATGAATTTGCTGGGAAAAGCAGCTTATCGTCACATCTGTCGAGGGTTACATAGTAGACTTCGCAGACGGATTATTATTTTGACAGGCCTACCACTCGCCTTTGTAAAAGCCCTAACGGTTTCAAAGGGTCCTCCATGCCCCGAGAAACCTAAGCCGACATCCTGTCGGCTTTACGGACTTTTTAACAAAGGCTTCGCTAAGACCTGTTACCAAAATATATAAAGTCTGCTGCGCCTATCTATGCAACCCTCTTACAGATCGGTATTAGCATAAAAGCTTATATATTTGCTAAAGATTACGTTGTGGAGAGGCTTAGAATCTGTTAGTGTAGTGGAGGATTAGTTGCGTCAACTGTTTGAGCGAAGCGAGTTTTGGCGCAACCCGGAACAAACTTACAGATTGTTAGTCTTGGAACTCAGTAATCGTTGCAAATGATATATGCTTGATTGTAACGATAACTACTGCTGTAGAATATGCTCCGGCATTAAAACATAGATGCATCGAAATCGTATCGGCGAATGAATCCGGCGGAAAAATCGAATAATATCTTTTTTCACAAACTTATACATATTAAAGGTTTTTTTCTTTTATATAGAATATTAATGTGTTAAACTAAGAACAGGCATTAGGATCCTTCGGCTAAAGCCTCAGGATGACAATTCCACACTATCGTTCTAAGGAACTTGCGACGAAGAATCTTTTAGAATAGAAGAGTTAAAAAAGTTAAATAATAAATACATATTAATTGGAGGTATACGAATGTTTGTTGGACAAGATTTGGGTATAGACCTTGGTACTGCATCCGTTTTAGTTTATATCAAGGGCAAGGGCATTGTTTTAAATGAGCCTTCAGTTGTTGCTATTGATAGGAATACAAATAAAATATTAGCTGTCGGTGAAGAAGCCAGATTGATGTTGGGTAGAACACCGGGAAATATTGTAGCAATAAGGCCTCTTAAAGACGGAGTTATTTCTGATTATTATGTTACGGAAAAGATGTTAAGATATTTTATAGATAAAGCAGTTGGCAGAAGACGTATTTTTAAGCCTAGGATGGTTGTTTGTGTTCCCAGCGGTGTTACAGAGGTAGAAAAAAGAGCAGTTATTGATGCAGCGAGCCAAGCCGGAGCAAGAATAACCAGATTAATAGAAGAACCAATAGCTGCAGCAATAGGGTCCGGGCTTGATATTTCAAAGGCAAGCGGTAATATGATTACAGATATTGGCGGCGGTACTTCCGATATTGCAGTTATTTCCCTAGGCGGGATTGTGGTATCATCCTCTATTAAAATTGCCGGAGACAAATTTGATGAAGCTATTGTCAGATATATGAGGAAAAATCACAATATCATGATAGGGGAAAGAACGGCGGAAGATCTTAAAGTAAGAATCGGTACGGCTTTTCCAAGGGAAATACAAGCTAAAATGGAGGTAAGAGGAAGAAACCTTATTTCAGGGCTTCCCAAGACTTTGGAAGTCACTTCCGATGAAATGCTGGAAGCATTGTCTGAACCATTGTCGGCTATTGCAGACGCAGTTCACTCCGTGTTGGAAAGAACGCCACCGGAATTGGCTGCGGATATCAGTGATAGAGGTATTGTAATGACAGGCGGAGGTTCTTTGCTTTATGGTTTAGATGCTATGATGGCAAATAGAACAGGCATACCTGTATATACAGCGGAAAATCCTATCTCAAGTGTTGCTGTCGGGACAGGCAAAGCCCTTGATTCAATTGATATATTAAAGAATTCTGACGTTAATTCAGATAGAAGAAGCATTAATGTAAATATATATTAAAGCTCAAATCCCGTTAAACTTCTAAACTCATTTCGGCATGCGATAAAATGATATAAGCATAGCCATTTCAATTTTTCCTATTTTATCTCTAAACAACTTATGGTTTCATGCCGATAAATAATATTAGTAAACAATAATTGAGTAGAGACGGGTGATTTAATGGTTAGGGGTTTATACATTTCGGCATCCGGTTCCGTATCTGAAAGCAAGCGAATGGATGCTATAGCTAATAATATTGCAAATGTAAATACTGCCGGTTTTAAAAGAGATGATTTGCTTACCACAAGCTTTCCCGATGTGCTTATTGCAAAAATAGGCGGAGAATTTCCTGATAAAGATATATTAAGAAATAGAAAAGCAAATAAAGAATTTGATATAGAGGAAGAGGGCGAACCATTCACTGCTACAACAAATTCCGGTTTTTTTAATGTGCAAACAAATCTAGGCATTAGCCGCAATCGTACTATCAGATTTAAAGTTAATGATGATAATTATCTTGTTACTCCGCAAGGAGACTATATATTAGGTGCAAATGGTTTTATAAATACCGGCGGTAACCAAGTTACTGTTGATGAAAGAGGACAAATTGTAGCAGGCGGTACTGTAATAGACAGTTTTAAAATATCAAATCCCATAAATGTTATAGGTAATATCAATGCAGGAGTGCATGTCAGCGAAATATTTACGGACTTTTCTCAAGGGCATTTAGACGTAACAGGTAATCCTTTAGATTTGGCTATACAAGGCAAAGGATTTTTTGCTATTGAAGTCAAAGGAGAAGAAAGATATACAAGAGACGGCAGCTTTACCATAAATAAAGACGGCTTTATAGTGAATAAAGACGGCCATAGATTGCTGGGTGAAGAAGGGTATATAAGAGTAGAAAATAATAGGATTTCTGTTAATGAAAGAGGGGAACTATATTCAGGAGATAATTTTATTGATAGGATTAAAATATTGGATTTCGCAGATTATAAGGCATTGAGGAAAGAAAAAGACAGCTATTATACTTTATTGACGGAAGATTGGCCTGATAATAGCTCAGAGTTTGGAGGTATTATAAGTCAAGGATATTTAGAAGCATCAAACGTAAATTCTATTAAAGAAATGGTTGAAATGATAAATCTGCTAAGGTCTTATGATGCAAGTCAACGGTTGATAAAAGCTCATGACGAACTATTAGGCAGAGCAGTAAACGATATAGCTAAAATATAGGGGGTAATAATATATGATGAGGGCACTTTGGACAGCAAGCACAGGTATGTCGGCACAGCAACTAAATGTAGATAATATAGCAAACAATTTGGCTAATGTAAACACCATAGGTTATAAAAAAACCAGAGCTGAGTTTAAAGATCTTTTATATGAAAGCCTTGAAAGAGAAACCATAAGAAACGGTGAAGGTAAGCCTGTTAACTTACAAATAGGCCACGGAGTCAGGGCTGCGGCGATCAGCAGATTTTTTACCACAGGCAATTTAGAGCAAACCGGGAATCCGACAGACTTAGCCATTGACGGGCAAGGATTTTTCTTTGTTTTAGGTCCCAATGATGAAGAACTTTATACAAAGGATGGCAGCTTTAAGCTTTCTGTAGATGATGACAGCAATAGGCTTGTGACTTCCGACGGATATTATGTGCAAAGCGATGTAGGGGAAATTGACTTAGGAAACGATATAAGCCAAATAAGCATAGATGAAGCCGGTATCATAACCGTTAAAAGAGGAGACGATACCATAGAGGAAATCGGCAGCCTTACTATAGTTACATTTGCCAACCCTGCCGGTATGGAAAGTGTAGGCAGGAACTTTTATAAGGAAACCGGTGCCAGCGGCGAACCAATTGATACGGATAATGACGGGTCCGGCGGAACAATACTTCAAGGTTTTTTAGAATATTCCAATGTTCAAATTGTAGAAGAAATGGTAAAATTAATACAAGCACAAAGGGCCTATGAGATAAACTCCAAGTCTATACAGACTGCCGATGAAATGTTAAATACTGCAAATAATCTAAGAAGATAGTTTATCCGGTGCTAATATGAGAATAATACCTTTTCGGAGGTGAATTATATGGTAAACCCTATAGGTTTTGGTAATATTAACATAACAGATTTGGCAATAAATAAGGTGGAAGAAGGGGAAAATAAAAAATTTGAAAGCATACTACAGGAAGTTACATCATCTAAACAAGAAAAAGAATTAAAAGTAGCTTGTCAGAATTTTGAAGCTTTATTTTTAAATATGATATTCAAGAGCATGCGTAATACTATTCAAAAATCAGAGTTTATGGCTGACAGTTTTGCAACTAATATGTATGAAGATATGCTTTATGAAAAATTTTCAGAGGAAGCTGCAAAAGATAGAGGCATAGGATTAGGTGATATGCTATATAAACAGTTGTCAAAGAATTTAGAAAGGGGAGATGAAAATATTGTTGAATAATAAGGAAATACAAAGCATTATTCCTCATAGATATCCCTTTTTATTAGTAGATAAAATAATTGATGTAGAATGTGGGAAAAAGGCTGTGGGGATAAAGAATGTAACGGCAAACGAGCCTTTTTTTCAAGGTCATTTTCCCGAAAACCCGATAATGCCGGGAGTTTTGATTGTAGAAGCTATGGCGCAGGTTGGTGCTGTGTCCATTTTGGGTATGGAGGAGAACAAAGGTAAGCTAGCGGTTTTCACAGGCATAGATAAAATGAGGTTTAAAAAGCAAGTGGTACCCGGCGATACCCTTCGTATGGAAGTCGAAATGATAGCAATGAAGCGCGGCATTGGCAAAGCCAAAGCCGTAGCTTATGTAGATGAAGCTTTGGCAGCATCAGGAGAATTGATGTTTGCGGTTTTAGAGGCTAGGGGTTAGAAGTTGGGGATTAGAGGTTGGACGAAAATGCATGGTAGATGCCTCGGGTAATCACTTCAGCTATATTCATAATAAAGCCTAATCTAATATTATGGAAATTGAGGAATTCTCCTCTATCTGCAGAGTCAACAATACCGACTATAGAAATGTCTCCTACCGGAGGCAATTTTTTACCAACTCCTTTGCCGGGATAAATAGGAGTTTTTTTTATTTGAATGCATCCAACATTATCTTTAGTGCCCAGACATGCATCTATCGCAATTATTGTATGATAAGGGTATTTAATTTTTGCCTCTATTATATTTTTGGATAAATTGACAGCATGAATGGGATTATCCAATGTACCAAATATCGGTGTTAAAATATGTAATTTTGAAAGAAAAGTCCCGGTCAAAGGACCTAAACAATCGCCTATATATCTATCGGTGCCGATGCAAAATATCAGACACGGATTTTTTGCATAAGTACGTATAAAATCGGAAATAATTAAATGGCAATCACTTTTAAAGTAAAATGTCCTTGCTTCTATTTGCAAAAAGATCCCCCCTGCCTTATATGGCTTATAAAATGTATATAAGGCAGAAAGAGATAAAAGAACTTTTTAAACCAAATAGTCCAAGTAGAGATATGGTTTCTGTATAGTTTATTATATTTGCTACGATTACTGAGTTCCAAGGCTAATAATCTATAAGCTTGTTCCGGGTTGCGTCAAAACTCACTTCGTTCAAACAGTTGACACAACTAATCCTCCACTGCGCTAACAGATTCTAAGCCTCTTCACAACGTAATCTTAATCAAATATTAATAATCTATAGCAAGAAATATAAAAAGTTAAGGTATGAACAGTAACAATATTAAAAGGCCTGAAAAAAACTTTTTTACGATTACTATTGAAAAATCTGAAGTTTTTATATATAATGTAATATGTTCGTTCGGGGTGTAGCGCAGATGGTAGCGTACGTGGTTTGGGACCATGGGGCCGCAGGTTCAAGTCCTGTCACCCCGA
>JALNWH010000113.1 GCA_023230985.1 Bacillota bacterium | reverse complement strand
TTCGCCATATAGGCATTTAAAAGCTTATATGGCATTTTGTATTTATAAAACAAATATATGAAGGAGGAAATAATATGTTTGAACTAAAAAATCCAAGAGGTACCATTGATTACTTGCCGCAACAACAAAAAGTTAGACAAGATATACTTCGAAAATTACAAGATGTTTTTGAGAAATATGGATATCAGCCACTGGAATCACCGATTCTTTGTCATTTTGATGTCTTGGCTTCAAAGTATGCCGGAGGGGCGGAAATATTAAAAGAAGTATATAAACTATATGATCAAGGGAAAAGAAAATTAGGGTTAAGATATGATTTGACTGTTCCTTTTTCAAAAGTAGTTGGACTTAACCCCGATATGAGAATGCCGTTTAAACGCTACGAGATAGGCAAGGTATTTAGAGATGGCCCTGTCAAAACCGGTAGAAATAGAGAATTTACACAATGCGATGTGGATGTTGTTGGAGTTAGTTCTATGTTAGCTGAAGCCGAATATTTTGCTATGTCTGTTGAAGTATTTAAAAATTTCAGTCTTTCTATTTATATTTCGTATAACAATAGAAAACTGTTGTTTGGATTGGTGGATGCAGCCGGAATAGACGCTGATGTTGCAAGCAGTGTTATACTAAGCCTAGATAAATTTGAAAAGATTGGGAGGGAAGGGGTACTAAATGAACTGGATGAAAAGGGTATAAATAGAGACTCTTCAGAAAAATTATTTAGTTTTATTGAGATGAGGCCGGAAGAATTAATCCAATATCTAACTCAAAATCCCATAAATGATTCAATTAGAGATGGTATAAAGGAAATAAATGAATTGGATATGTATGTAGACGCTGCCGGGCTAAGCGAATATGTAAGGTTTTCACCTTTTCTGGCCAGAGGCTTGGAGATATACACGGGTACTATTTGGGAGGTATTCCTAACCGATGGTAGCATAACATCAAGCTTAGGAGGCGGAGGACGTTACGATAAAATAATTGGCGGGTTCTTGGAAAGTGATATTGAATATCCTGCTGTTGGCATGTCTTTTGGTTTAGATGTGATATATGAAGTTTTAAAAATGAAAGGTGAAGCAGGTACTGCTGCTCCTGCTCAAATATTTATAATACCCATGGGCACAGAAAAGGAAAGTTTTGTTTTGGCTACGGATTTAAGAGAATTAGGTTATAATGTTGATATGGAAATGACAGGTAGAAGAGTAAAAAGAGCTTTGGACTATGCAAATAAATCTGATATTCCTTATGTTATAATTATAGGTGAAAATGAATTGATAGAGAAAAAGTTTAAAGTAAAAAATATGGTAGATGGTAAAGAATCCGAAGTAAAATTCGAAGAATTAGAGGGTATGATGAAAGATATTATTAAGGACTAAAAAGTGCTATTATGCAGTAAAATACAGGTTAAATAAATCATTTTTTAATAGTACCAATATATGGATTTTGCTAAGATTATTTATTAGGAAGGATGGTTTTATGAAAATTTACACAAAAGGCGGAGATAAAGGAAAGACAAGCTTATATGACAATACAAGAGTATTTAAAGACAGCATAAGAGTTGAATGTTATGGGACTATTGATGAATTAAACTGTTCTCTGGGTTTTGCAAAAAATTTTGTGGAAGATGAAGAAGTAGTAAATTTTATAAATCAGATACAAAAAGAGCTTTTTAATGTAGCCGGTGAACTTGCTACAATGGATGGTAGTAAATATGCAAATAGTGTTAAAGAAGAAGATGTGTTAAGATTAGAAAAGCTTATAGATTATTATATAAGCAAATCAGATGCAACGCCTAGTTTTATTATACCGGGAAGTAGTAAGCAAAGTGCTGCTCTCCATATTTCAAGGACTATTTGCAGGAGAGCGGAAAGGAGAATTATTACTTTGCATAAAGAAGAAAAAATTAATTCATTTTTAATAAAATATGTGAACAGGCTATCAGACGGTATTTATGCTATGGCAAGGTTTTTAGAAGATAATATTACTTTTACTTAATTCTAAAAGAGTACTATATTTGTTTTATTTAAATTTTGCTTTATACATTTCAGCATCAGCTTCACTTATTAGTACATCGTTGGATTTGGAATGATCTTTTTTTATACTATAGCCTAAAGCTATATCGGGTTTAATTTGGGTACCATCATCATATGATTCGCAGGCTTCTTTGATTCTGCTACAAATTTTTTCGGCAAAAGAGATATTGCATTCAGGCAGTATAATTGCGAATTCGTCTCCACCAATTCTGGCAACAGTATCAGATTTCCTGCATGAATTTTTTAATATTTCAGCTACAATTTGCAATAGCTTGTCTCCTGCTTTGTGGCCTAATAAGTCGT
The DNA here is from genome assembly GCA_023230985.1 of Bacillota bacterium. Taxonomy (GTDB): domain Bacteria; phylum Bacillota; class Clostridia; order Lutisporales; family Lutisporaceae; genus JAAYKT01. The sequence continues at coordinate 3,661 of JALNWH010000113.1, read as the reverse complement.
TGGTTTTTTTTAGGCCATTTATATCGCCCATAATCAGACAATAAGGAAATTCATTATTTCTATCTAGTTCTTCAAGTCTTTCATCAAAATATGCTCGATTATATAAATCCGTTAATTTATCATGGTAGCTTAAATAGTAAATTCTTTTTTCAGCTTCCTTTTTAGCTGTAACATCTTGAAAGACGCCCTGTATTTCAATAGTATTACTATCTCCTTCGATAATCAGCAGTTTACCTTCTAGTACCACTACAGCTTTGTACTTGTTTTGGATTTTTATTTCTATATTGGTGTTTTCCATCTCATTTATTCTGCTTATCAAACTGTTTTTACTATCTTTGAGGTTTTCTAAATGTGATGGATGCAAGAAGTCAAAAATATTCATATTTAGAAGTTCATTTTGATTATATCCGGAGAGTTCACAACATTCTTTATTTACTGTTGTAAAATTCCCTTTAGAATCAAATGTACATATTAACGCACAAGCATTTTCAAAAAGATTACGATATCTTTTTTCAGATCTTTCAAGTTCTTTTGCAGTTTCGATTTGATTTGTTATATCTCTTATAACTCCTTTTTCAGTAATGGGTTTACCTGAGGCATCTCTTTCCCAAGTAGTCCATTCTTCAACCCATCTAACTGTGGCGTCCTTACATATAACTCTATAAATATGTTTAAATTCTAATTCATTGGAGTTTCTTTTCTTATAAACAGTATCACGTGTTCGATCCACATCATCCTTATGTAAAAAATCCCAATAATCAACTTTACCTGAATAAAAGTCTTCAGCGGGATAACCATATCTGGATATATTTTCTGTTACAAATTTAACGGGTATATTAGGACCTATAGACCATTCAAAAACAACTATTTCGCTTTTTTCAATGATATCATATGCAGCTTTTAATCTTTTTTCATATTCATTTAATTCTTTTAAATAATTACGTGTAAGGTCTTCCATCAATACTTCCCCCCAAAAGTTAAAAACCTATCATTACATTAATTATACATAATATTTATAAAAAAAGAAACGGATAAATAATGCTTATCGTAAATTTTCCTAGAAGATATAGGCTTTAAGTCGAAGATTGTATCATGTTAGATATAAAATTAACAAAGCAAAGCGCTGACTGCTTTGCTTTGTTGGATAATAATTAATTTAGCACGACCCACGTTTGCCATTGGCATATACAACATATCCTTTTTGAAATAGACCTTTATAATAGTCTATTTCAAAGCTGCTGACTAAATCGGAAATGTCTTCTTCTATTACAAAATTAAAATCATCTACAGAAAATATCTTATCTTCTTCTGATGGCTCAACCTGAGCTAACCCAAAGGTGGGACCGGCTCAGCCATAGCCTTCTATATAGATTTTTAAATCCCTGGCATTACTTTCTTGTAAATGTTTTTTTGCGTTTTCTGAAATTGTTATATTCATATAAACACCTCTTTATTCAAATTCGTATACCCATAAGGGGTATTTAATTATAGTATATAATATTTCCTTAAAAATATCAATGAAAAAGCAAATTTATATTATTATAACAAATTAACGTGCTTTTATGATTTTTTATTATGTGTTATGATATTTGTGCTTAAATATTTTGGGGGGTTTACTTAAATGAATAAACTTAAAAGATTTATAAAATATTATAATCCATATAAACATATATTTCTCTTTGATATGCTTTGTGCTTTTACAGCAGCCGGAGTCGATCTTATTTTTCCTGTGATTGTAAGATTCCTTATAAATGACGCTTTGGTAAATATAGATGGTACCTCTATTAATTTAATAATAAAAATCGGGTTTTTCCTATTGCTATTATATTTTATACAATATGGATGCAACTATTTTATTACAGCTTGGGGTCATATAATGGGAGCCAGAATGGAATATGATATGAGAAATGATATTTTTAATCATTTGCAAAAGTTATCATTTACATTTTATGATAACAATAAAACCGGACAACTGATGTCAAGAATAGTCAATGATTTGTTTGATATTTCTGAATTGGCACACCATGGGCCGGAAGAGATTTTTATTTCACTTATCAAAATAATAGGTTCATTTATTATACTTCTTAGTGTTGAATGGAAACTAACTTTGATTGTTTTTGCTTTCATTCCTCCCATGTTTTTTATTGCTTATTTTTATAATAAAAAAATGCGCCGCGTTTTTTTAAAGAATAAACAAAAGATTGCCAATGTAAACTCACAAATAGAGGACAGTATTTCCGGAGTGCGAGTAGTACAGTCTTTTTCAAATGAACATTTAGAGTATGAGAAGTTTAAGTATGGTAATAAGGAATTCTTATATACAAAAGAAGAAAGCTATAGCTATATGGGTAAATTTTATAGCGGTATAATCTTTTTTCAAGGTTTGATTTTTGTGGTTACTGTAATTGCAGGAGCCTTATTTATAAAAAATGGAAGTATTGTACCTGCCGATCTCGTAGCATATTTACTTTATATTAACACGCTATTAAATCCTATAAGATCTTTAATAAACTTTACAGAGCAATTTCAAAAAGGTATGACCGGTTTTGAAAGATTTTTAGAGGTATTGGATACGGAATCGGACATTGTTGATGAAAAGGATGCAGTTGAATTAGAATATATTTGGGGCAATATGGAAATGGGTACATTGGAATATAAACAAAAAAATAAACTTGAATGTATGCAATGGGAATATAGAAAAACAGGTACATCGGATTTCAGCACTATTGGATTGCGAAAAAGCTTGGATTCTATAGATAAAGGTACTATAGAATTTAAAGATGTTTCCTTTAAGTATGTTGATAGCAGTTTTGTATTGGAAAACATAAATCTAAAGGTTAACTCCGGAGATACAGTTGCATTGGTTGGTCCATCCGGCGGAGGTAAATCTACACTATGCAGTTTGATTCCTAGATTTTATGATGTTACCAATGGCAGTGTATTTATAGATGGTGTTGATATTAGAAAAATTAAGCTTAGTTCGTTGCGTAGAAATATTGGAATTGTCCAACAAGATGTATATTTATTTGCAGGAACAGTTAAAGAGAATATTAGATACGGAAAGCCCCATGCAACTGAAGAAGAAATAATAGAGGCATCTAAAAAAGCTAATGCTCATAATTTTATAATAGAATTGGAAGATGGCTATGATACAGACGTGGGGGAAAGGGGAGTAAAACTGTCCGGAGGTCAAAAACAAAGGATAAGTATTGCAAGAGCTTTTTTAAAAAATCCACCTATACTGATTTTAGATGAGGCTACATCATCTTTGGATAATGAAAGTGAAAAAATTGTACAAGAGTCTTTGGAAAAGTTATCAAGTAGCAGGACTACCTTTGTTATAGCACATAGACTATCAACAATTAGAAATGCCAGAACTATATTAGTGTTAACGGATGAAGGTATTGTTGAAAAAGGAAATCATAGAGAGTTAATAGAAAACGATGGTGTTTATGCAAAACTATATAAATCGCAGTTTAAAAATTCAGAGATTAAAAAGGTATAGTTTTGCCTTTTTAAGCAACATATTAATTTATAGTAAAATAATATTTATAAAAAGCATTGTAAAGGTTTTAGAAATTTGATAAAATTACAAGTAAGTAGAAAAATATTTTATTTATATTTTATAATTAAATACAGTTCATTGTTTTAGTTCTAATAA
>JALNWH010000112.1 GCA_023230985.1 Bacillota bacterium | reverse complement strand
TATATAGGCCAAGCTCTTTCGATATAAATCAAGTATCGTTCTAATTAGGGAATTAGACTTTTTCATAAAAACCTCTCTTATATATAAAATATTTTGCTAAAAAGTTACCATAAAAAATCATAACATAATACAGTTGACTAGTCAACATACTTATAAGGATTATATAGTACCAAAAAACCGTCCGAAAATACTGAAAAAGTCACTTTATTGTCATCCTGAGCACTAGCGAAGGATCTTATATGTATTGAGAACACAAGATTCTTCACTGCGTTCAGAATGACATTTACCGAAAATACTGAAAAAGTCACTTTATTGTCATCCTGAGCGCTAGCGAAGGATCTTAATGTATTGAGAACACAAGATTCTTCACTGCGTTCAGAATGACAGGTAGAGGGAGTTTTGCTACTAATATATTTGTTTATTTGACACAAACTAATGATAATAAAAAGAAAGGATGAGTGCTTTGTCTGAAAAGTATTTTTTAGAAAAATGTATTGTTTCTGTTGAAGATGCAAAAGCAAGTATTTCAAGCATATCCAATCTAAATCTGGATAAGAAAACAAAAGACACTTATAAGAATATGATGGAAGAAATAGGCAAATATATTGAATTCATTCATGGAAGGATCGAATATTTGAAAAAAAGCGAGTGAGATTTTAACTTTTGTTAATTTCACTTTTTGTTGATGAATATCTTTGACAGATTCTATTGTAGTCTTCCTCAGTATCTATATCTAAGAGAATTCCTATATCCGAAACATCTACTATCGTATATGATCTGCTATTGATAAAATCCCTCAGACTGTTATAGCCGGGATTGGTGCATATTTCCGAGATAAAACCACTTTTTATAAGAACAGGATGGCCTCTTATACCGTTATATGATGGTATAGCAATATTACACTCCGTTTGCTGCAGACTTTTATATACATTACTGCTTATCAAAGGGTAATCCCCCGGTGTTAAGAAAAACTTTTCTCCTATTACATGGGATAAACCTTTTTTAACTGAACTAAACATTCCCTCATTGTAATTTTTATTATAGACTAATTCAACCTTAGAATATTTGCATACCAAAGATGCTATTTTTTCAATTTTGAATCCGCCTACCACTATAATTTTGGCACAATAATCATACATATTTTCTATACAGTTTTCTATCAAGGTTTTGCCGCCTATTTTTAACGTCATCTTATATGCATTTGCTCGTGTGGATAGTCCGGCGGATAGCACCACCCCGTCAGTTTTAATCATTTACAATGCCCATTGGGCAAATATAGCCAAGGATAACACAGTGAGTGAAACGGAAATTCTTATTATCGGATTATCTTTTAAGGAAAATAATTTGCTGTTAACTTCATTTTTTGATACATTCAGCTTCGCATCGCCAATCCTCTCAGATACCTTTAAGTAAACATATATAAATAGACTGTTCATAAAGCTTTCTGTTACAAAAAATTTAAAGAAAGGTTTTGCCGCTCTCATAGGAGATACAGTGAAGAAAAATGTAGGCATAAAAAGAATGTAGATTATGTAAAGTACTCTCCAACCTATACTTGCGGTAAGCGCTATTGTATATTTTGATTGGAAAAAGCCTTCTTTTTTTTCTATTATGGCAAACACAATGAATACCATTAATCCTTCCAATAAAATTGACATAGCAGGATTTATAACCCTATCAATGGTAGTTGGTAAAAAAAAGTTCACAAGCTTGATTCCTGCAGCTATTGATGAAGTATAAAGGATTGAAGACAGACTGCCCGTACTGCTATATACTTTATTTATAAAATAAAATGCTAAAGGAAACCAGAAAAACCAACCTACACTTAAAGGCATTGAATGCAGCACATACCCCAATGTAGCTTCCACTAGTCCCCACAAGGCTCCCCAAAATACAACCGTTGTTATGTTTTTATCCATTTCCTAACCTCCTATAAAATGTTATATTTTAATAATTTTATTCTATGTAAACATTACATATTTATAACTGATTTAACAGCTTCGCATATTTCCTTGTATCCGGTGCATCTACATATATTTGATTCCAACCATTCTTCAATGATTTCATCTGAAGCATCCGGATAGATTGTAGTCAGAGCGTGACTGTTAATAATCATGCCGGGAGTACAGTAGCCGCACTGAATTGCAGACTTTTCTACAAAGGCTTTTTGCATAGGAACATCCTGCAAGCCCTCTATGGTAGTAATCTCATGGCCTACAGCCTCTACAGCCAACATTAGACAGGATTTAACAGGCCAACCGTCCAAGAGAACGGTACAGCTATTGCAATCACCGTTACCGCAACTGTTCTTAGTTCCCGTTAAACCTAAACTTTCACGAAGAATAAATAGCAAAGTGTCTGCAGGTCTGGCTGCAACGGTCTTTAAATCTCCGTTAACATAAAGCTCTATGATGCTTTTATCGTGAAATTCTATCATTAATTCATACCTCCGTAATAATTAAATAAATCTATCAGCAAATTTCTTGTTACAAACTCTCGGTATTCTGCAGAACCTAAAATATCATTAACTATAGGTGCCGGTACTCTGTTTAATATATTGTTTATTTCTGATTCCGGATTTGTATTGTCAATATTTCCAAATATAATATCTAATCTAAAAGGGTATACACATAGCCCGCTAAACCCAATTCTTATTTCATCATCATTTTTAACAGACGCAATCGTAACCAGAGGATAATCAATTTTTTCTTGCTTTGTTTTTTTAGAATGGCTATAGGGATTATTGATATATTTTTTATCAATAATTATATTAACTAATAATTCTCCCGCATTTAGTAGAGGTTTCTCATTAAAGATTCTATCAATGGGCTTTTCACTTTTACCTGCAGTGCCGGCAACCGTAACTTTGCTATCCGTAAGAAGAAGCGGTAATATTGCTTCTTTATACTGAATCTTACCAAGAATATTGCCGCCAAGTGTTATCATATCACGTGCCGTATGTTCGGCAATCCTCCTGCATACAGCCCCTAAAAGGGGATAACCTCCAAAATCGCATATTCTGGTCAAACACACTGCAGAACCTATTATCAGCTTGTCATCCTTTGTTTCAATTACATTACATTCGGGAATCGCTTTTATATCTATTACAGAATCAAAGGATAATTGATTTACCCTTGACATACTTACTATTTCAGTCCCGCCTGCGTAGTATATGGCTTTTTTCTCTTGGCCGGTTATTTTTTTATATACATTTATAGCTTCTTCTATTGTATCCGGTCTATAATAATCAAAATCAAAAGTAATCACTCTATCACCCCTACTTCGTCTTCCAGATTAATTCCGGTGTTAGCGGGAATCTGTTTAAATCTTTTTCTGCTGCTGTAGATAAGCAATTGATTAAAGCCGCCGGCATCCCCACAAGTCCATGCTCTCCCAGTCCCCGTGCCCCAAAAGGTCCGTCTACTTCAGGTGTTTCTATAAATTCAATGATGTATTCAGGCTCTTCATCTACCCGTATTGGCTTATAACTACGTAGGTTCGGGTTTAGTATAATTCCGTTATTATCGTAGATAAAGGCTTCCCTGCTTGCCAGGCTTAGGCCCATGGACATACCTCCCATGGTTACACCTGAGGCGACTATAGGATTGATGATGGTCCCTGCGTCTATAACTGAAACTGCATTTATAATCTTGTAGCTGTATTCTTTTTTATTAAATAAAACTTCCACCCCTTGTGCACCTACTGTCCATAACGGTCCCGGATTGCCTCTTCCTGTATTCTCATCCATACCGCTTAAGTGTTTCATGATAAAGCTGCCGCGGCCTATTATCTGGCCCCCTATGGAATTTCCGTTGGGATATTTATAACCATGAACAACTTCAGTTATATCAATCCATTTCTCCGGATTATCTATCAAAAATACTTTACCTCCCGACACCTCAAGATCTTTGGGTGAGCATCTTAAAACAATTGCTGATATATCTTTAATTTGGCAAATCACATCATCTGCCGCTTCTATAACTGCATTACCAACCATGTACGTGGTACTGCTTGCAACCGTTTTCCAGTGCTCCGGGTTATCGCTCGTGTTTATTTCCATTGATACTTTAACTCTTTTTATATCTACTTTTAAACGTTCCGCTAATATTTGTGCCATAGCAGTCTTGGTACCCTGCCCTAACTCTACGGCACCGATACTTAAATGGGCAAATCCGTCAGGCGAAAATGTTATTATTGCACCGGAAGCCGCATTGGGCGGGGTGCTGGAGGTTTTCCAAAAACAAGATATGCCTTTGCACTTTACAGTATCTTTATTGATATCTACTTTTTCCCCTTCCTCCCATTTCAGCTTTACCTTCAATGTTTCCAAGCATTTTTTCAAATCACCGATATTGCTTTTGGTTAAAGTAGAACATGTAGGAGTAGTATCTCCGGGAATGGCTATGTTTTTTAATCTTAATTGAATTTTGTCCATATTAAGAGCCTTTGCCAATTTATCTATGGTTCTCTCAATGGCGGCGGTATATTCGGAGTGCCCAAAGCCTCTAAAGGAGGTTACGTAAGGATGATTTGTATAGACGCATAAAGAATCGCAATAAACATTTTCAATATTATATGGCCCGGTACAATCAGATGCAATGGATTTAGTCATTACCGCACCCATATCCGAATAAGCACCGCAGTCAACCAGATATGTAATCTGTGCCGCTTTTATTTTACCATCTTTTGTCGCACCCAGCTTAACTGAGGCTTCAAGTCCAATACGACACGGCGAACTAATCATGTCCTCTTCTCTGGTATTTATTAATATTACTTCGCGGCCTCCTACGGCTTTGGAAGCAAGATAAGCAATCATCTCCAGCTGAACCGCAGCCTTTCCCCCGAAAGCTCCGCCTACCATTGGTGTATGTACCGTTATTTTGCCGGTGTCTATGTTAAAATGGCGGCTTAATTTTTTTCTTATAATATATGGTCCTTGTGTTGAAGAATGAATAATAATATTTCCGTCGGGCTTTATCTCAGCCTTTACGGAACGTGTCTCCAAAGCTATATGATCCGCCTGAGGCAGGTATAGGTATTCCTCAACAATGACTTCGCTTTCTTCCCAGCCCTTTATCATATCGCCCTTCCTGATTCTCACATTATTTGCAATATTAGTGCCGGGCTGAGGCGTGCATTCTTTCATTTTCCTATAGTTTGCTAAGTTTTCATGTACTAAAAACGCATTGGGCTTCATTGAATCACTAGGTGAATTTAGAACCGGCAGGGGCTCATATTCTATCTTGACTAATTCTGCCCCTCTCTTTGCTTCTAATTCTGTATTGGCAATCACCACCGCAATAGGCTCTCCATGATATCTTACTTTTCCTATGGCAAGGGGTGGCCTATCCTCAACAAATGTACCTGTCAAAATGCCTTGTGCTATTTCCCCTGTTATCACTCTTTGAACACCCGGTGCTGTCATGGCTTCCGATGTATCTATACTTTTAATATTTGCATGGGCATATTGGCTGACAATCATTTTGCAATGCAAAAGACTTGGATCTGTGACGTCACTATTGTATTTTGTTCTCCCTGCCGCCTTATCGTGGGCATCAACCCTGATAACATTTTTTCCTATTGCTAACCTTGACTCCATGTTATTCTCCTTCATCATGATTTTTAAACATTATATACCAATTAAATTTATGGTAACCAAAATATAAGTTTATATACTAAAATCGGATATGAAAACATTGCAACACAAAAACAACAAAAGGAACTGTCCTTCCGGTCGCATAAACAGCACGAAAGAACCGTCCCTTTGGTTGTTTATAAATATATTATATTCAGCTATCTCCTATTATTTCTTTAATTACCTTTTTGCTTAAACTGTTTAATACCAAATCATAGGATGTATCTATCATTTGCTTTAATACATCGTCCGGTACATCTCCGTCTATATAAACAGAATTCCAATGCACCTTATTCATAAAATATCCCGGTGCAATATGTTCATATTGTTCTCTAAGGTGTTCTCCAAATGCGGGTTCACATTTTAAAGTAAAAATATCTTTCTTATATTTATCTTGACCTTCCATGGCAAACATTTTTCCGCCTATAAGATATC
>JALNWH010000111.1 GCA_023230985.1 Bacillota bacterium | reverse complement strand
TGTCAACATAAATTTTTATACTTTTTAAAACTTTTTTTAGAGAGAGTGTATTTAAAATAATATCATAAAGATATTGTTATGTAAAGTAAAACTCTACAAACAATTGTGCTATATCAGTAATTATTCAAATTCCCAAAGTTCTATATCTAAAAATTATATCTTTATTGATTAAGTGGTTTTATATTAAATCAAAAAACTTTAACCTTCATAAGTATAATATAAAACTTATTGATAAATGCAACCAAAATATCTTCAATCTTTATAATTTATATTTTACTAATTAACTTTTTATATTCATTAATCTAATTTCTAAAATCACTATAATTTAATGTAATTTCTATCGAAAAATTCTTTAAAGAATGTTAATTTAAAAATGTTATTTTTGTTTGTAAATTTTATAGTTTAAAGATTTTCATATATGTTACATCCTCAATAGCGCAAATTATAAATCAATCTTATCGTATAAGCATTCCATGAGTTTTGCATTAAACTAAATATCATATATAATGTTATTAAACTTTAATGTTTGGAGAATTTATATGAAAAAATTTCTTTTAATATATTATAGTCTGCTGGGAAGAATCTATATACCAAAATCGCTAAAAAATACAGAAGAAGAAAAACTCCTTCATATATCAGATACTCCGGTATGCTTTTTTTACCCATTGGAACACTTGTTAAAAAAAATATCCCCTGAAGTAATAATACATACGGGAGATTTAGTAGATGACGTGAAATTGGAAATTTATAAAAATTCCCTTTCTAAATACGAATATCATGCAAAAAAGATTATTTCCATACTCGAATCATCCGATGCAAAAAAGATATATATATGTATTGGGAATCACGATAATATAAATATAGTGAAAAAGCATTGCAAAAGAAGTATAATAATAGAAAAATATAAAAAAATAAATGTTTTTGATACCTCAGCTACTATAAGCCATTTTCCTTATGAAATTATAGAGAACCCATCGACTTATAACTTTTTTGGCCACGATATAACTCTAAGAAGCGATATAGTTAAAAATAGAGCATACTTTAACGGAATAAAAAGTATTAATATAATAACAAAAGAAACTAAAAAATTTTTTTATTTGACTTACCCGATAACCGTCGACGATTCCAGGCTATTGAAAAGAAAAATTGGGTTATAAATAATTTTTCAATTAGAAAGACTAATTTGTTGTATAGTTATTGGAAGACAGTATATATATTTAAACAATTTATTGATTAAATTTAAAGAAAACAAAATCTAAAATTTATGGATATGTTATAAGTGATATTATTTTAAGTAAAGGAGGGATATTTCATGATTTCATTAGTAAGAAAGAGCACTAAATATTTAATTATAGAAACCAATAATTTAATAGAAATGGACAAGTACCTTTTGGAAAGTCTGGATGCACTTAAATCGAATATACATGCCGTTTCTGCTAAATCAAATGAAGACTATACAGCAATTTATTTAACTGAAGATATATCAAAGCCTTCTATAATAGATGATATTTCTTGCTTATATTTAGTAGCTATGGATTTGGACTCTATATTGTGTAAAGTTATCAACGAGAAAACGTATAACATTATAAAAAGTGTAAAAATGGCCCCAAGGTTTATTATATTTAGAACATTTGGAGACATAAACAAAATAATTTATTCTATATTAAAAGATTATGAAGGGAAAACAAGTAACATACTCGATACTTCCTTTAATTTAGATCTTGATTGCAGTGTCATAGCTTTTACGGAAAAACCGTTAAATAATAATCTCGGGTTAAATGACTTCTACGAAAAATGCTTACAAATTGACTATAATACTAAAAGCCTATACAGAAATCTTAAAATGAATGCATTAAGATATCTCAATGAAGGACTTGTAAATAAGAATTGGTACGAACTCGAAATCAGGATATATGACATTTATAATGCATATCCTTTTCATTATAGAAGACTTATGCATATAATTGAACATCTTGAACTTGGTATTGTTCTTGGAGAAGCATGGTCAAAAGACTATCCTTTTGTTTTAATGTCGGTTGGGGTCTATAGTCTTAAATTTTTCACTTTTTATGAACCCTCTTATGTTAAAAGTATAATGATGGGCCTGGAACATACAAACGATGATATAAGACTTTGTGATATTGATATATACTATAGTAGAAAAAAACTTTCTTGGAGGGATCTTTCTAAAGATAGAAGTGATACGAAAAAAAGTGTCAGACAGCATTTTAGAAAAAAACTTATTGAAATGTTAAGCCCTGAGTCATTAAAATACATAATAGATATAGAAAATGAAACGTTAAAAAGCAGAAATTAGTAAAGACAATAATAAGTTAATATATTAACTTATTATTGTCTTTTTTATTTAACCATTCTGTTTTGTCAGTTAATTTTATCTACTCTATCTTATATAATAAATCTAAGAATAAAAATAAGAGATAAAATATACATAACTATTGAAACTTCTTTCGCTTTACCTGTAAAAGCTTTCAGTAATGTATAAGACAACATGCCGAAAACAATCCCCTCAGAAATACTATAAGCTATAGGCATCATGATTATAGTCAGAAATGCCGGTATAGCCTCAGTATAATCTGTTAAGTCAATTTTCATAATAGGTTCCATCATAAATAGACCAACAAGTATTAATGCAGGTGCAGTTGCTGCTCCGGGTACTATTAAAAAGATGGGTGAAAACAATAAAGCAAATAAAAACATGACTCCTGTTGTCAATGAAGTTAAGCCGGTCCTTCCTCCTTCTGCAACTCCTGAAGCACTTTCTACATATGTTGTAACGGTACTTGTTCCAAACAAGGCTCCCATTGTTGTACCTATAGCATCTGCAAGCAATACGCGACTTGCTTTTGGTAAATTCCCGTCCTTATCAAGCATATCTGCCTTAGAAGCAACTCCTATTACGGTGCCCACAGTATCAAAAATATCAACAAATAAAAACGTAAAAATAATTATTAAAAAATCCAAGCTAAATATTTGAGACCAATCTACCTTTAAAGCTGCAAGAAAGGTAGGGGACATTGAAGATATTTCTATAATACCTTTTGGTAGTTCTGTAACCCCTATAAAAAATCCTATAATTGTTGAAATAATAATTCCGATAAATAATGCACCTTTAACTCTCTTATATAGCAAAACACCCGTAATAATAAGACCAATAACAGCCAAAATAGCATTAGGATTTTTCATATCTCCCAATTGAAGAATTGCCCCTCCGGCTTCCACTATGCCTGCGTTTGCAAAACCGATAAATGCTATAAACAGACCTATACCAACACTTACTGCATACTTTAGATTTGTAGGAATAGAATCAATTATTGCTTCTCTTACTTTTAGAAAAGACATTATTATGAATATTATACCTTCTACAAACACTGCCGCCAAAGCCAATTGCCAGCTATAGCCCATACCTATTACTACCCCTAATGCAAAAAACGAGTTTAGGCCCATACCCGGGGCAAGAGCAAAGGGATAGTTAGCATAAAAAGCCATGAAAATTGTAGTTAATCCTGCTGACAAACATGTCGCTGTAAGTACGGAACCGAAGTTCATTCCGGCTTCGGATAGAATTATGGGATTTACAATGATTATGTAAGCCATGGTCATAAAAGTTGTAATGCCAGCAATGATTTCTGTTTTGACTGTTGTATTATGTTCTTTAAGTTTGAACATATTTTCTAAGTTCATTTATACTCCTCCATTTCTTTGGTTTAAATTGCGACGTTTCTTTATTAGAAAACAACACCCTCTCTTTTATACTATTTATTCATATAAAAATCAACAGCTTTCCGCAAAATGTTTTTTTATAAAAAAATTTTATAACTATTGTTTTCTAATAATATAAATTAATATTTCCTTATTGTACATTATTAATATTTGATTAAGATTGCGTTGCAGTGAAGTTTATAATTAGTATTTCCAAAAACCTTAATTTAATCTTTAAATATAAAAAGCTCCGTTACATTTGCAACGGAGCCGTCTTTTTACTTATATTCTATTCTAAAGGTTTCATTGTTGGGAACAATATTACGTCTCTAATTGAATAAGAATCTGTCAGAAACATTATTATTCTGTCTATGCCAATTCCCATTCCACCTGTAGGAGGCATACCGACTTCCAAAGAAGTAACAAAATCTTCATCCATTGCATAGGCTTCATCATCGCCATATTCTCTATCTTGAACCTGTTGCAAAAATCTTTCTTTTTGAACAATAGGATCGTTTAATTCTGAATATGCATTTGCAACTTCTCTACCATATATAAAAGCTTCAAATCTTTCAGTAATAGTAGGATCGTCTTTCTTCCCCTTGGTTAATGGAGAAATTTCTACGGGATAATCAATAATAAAAGTAGGCTGAATCAAATGTTCTTCCACATATGCCTCAAAAGCAGCATTTAATATATCTCCCCAGGTACAATATTTAAGATCTTTTTTTAAATCATCAATAACATCAAGTTTCACAGCTATTTCCCTAGCCGCTTCATCACCTTTTACCTCTCTAAAGTCAATTCCCGAATATTTTTTTACGGCATCAATCATAGTCATCTTGTTCCAAGGAGGCGTCAAATCAATTTCTGTTCCTTGATATACAATTTTTGTAGTTCCTAAAGCTTCTTGAGCACAATAAGCCACGCATTGCTCGCAATGATCCATCATATCGTTATAATCGGCATAGGCTTGATATAGTTCTATCATAGTAAACTCAGGATTATGTCTTACACTTATGCCTTCATTTCTAAAGTCCTTACCCATTTCATAAACTCTTTCAAAACCACCGACTATAAGTCTCTTTAAGTACAATTCTGTGGCAATCCTAAGGTACAAGTCTATTCCCAATGCATTACTGTGTGTTTTAAAAGGCCTAGCTGCCGCCCCGCTTGCAATAGTAGCTAATACCGGGGTATCAACTTCTAAAAATTCTCTATCATCAAAGAATTTTCTTACAGCTTGAATAATCTTCGTTCTTTTTTCAAAGGTCGCTCTTACTTCTGAATTAACTATTAGATCTACATACCTTTGTCTATATCTTATATCCACATCCTTTAAACCATGCCACTTTTCCGGTAGAGGCAAAAGAGATTTAGTTAATAATTGCACTTCCTCAGCATGAATAGATATTTCCCCCATTTTAGTTTTAAAAACCTTCCCCTTAACACCAACGATATCTCCAATATCATAACTTTTGAGCTCTTTATAGTTTTCTTCACCAATATCATTGGTTTTTGCATAAACTTGAATTCTGTCATATCTATCTTGAACATCAAAAAAACTTGCTTTCCCCATATCTCTCATAGACATTATTCTACCTGCAACCGATACAAATGTATCCTCCATCTTTTCAAATTCTTCTTTAATAATATTTGAATGATGTGTTACATCATATTTCACTATGTCAAATGGGTTTTTACCCTCTTCTTTAAGTCTTTTAAGTTTATCTCTTCTCACCATAAGTATTTCACTCAAATTTAATTCATCACTCGTCATTTAGATACCTCCTATTTATTGATTTGTAAAATCTCATACTTAATTATACCATCAGGAACATGTATTTCTACCTTTTCCCCTATTGATTTCCCTAATATGGCTTTTCCTACGGGTGATTCGTTTGATATTTTTAGGTTAATAGGATCTGCTTCTGCAGAACCAACTAGCGTATACTCTACCACATCATCATATTCCTCATCTACTACTTTTAACTTTACCTTTGCCCCAATACTGACTTTTTCTGTATCTATATCTTCATCATCTATAACCTTCGCATTTTTAAGTATGCTTTCGAGCTGCGCAATACGTCCTTCTACAAATGCTTGTTCATTTTTTGCCTCATCATACTCGGAATTCTCGGTTATATCTCCGAATGCTAATGCTTGTTTTATTCTTTGTGCTATTTCCGTTCTTTTTTTTGTTTTTAATAGATTTAATTCATTCTCTAATCTTGCTAACCCGGATACTGTTAATATATTTTCTTTATTAAATGACATATTCCGTCTCCCCTTCAATAAAATAAATTTATTAAACTTACTCGATTTCAATTTCTACCCTATATATGAATATAACAAGCACCACAAAAGAACTTCCTTCCAGTGCTTGCTTATCTTGTTATTTGTTTATTATAAAATAGCACTTTAGTATTGTCAAGGTCTTATTAAAG
>JALNWH010000110.1 GCA_023230985.1 Bacillota bacterium | reverse complement strand
CTCTAATAATACCTTTATAATATCAAATAAATGATAGTTTTGCCTTACAAATATTTATGAAATAGGAGACCCTAATAATGGATCTCCTTCTAATGTACTACTGATATTCTATTCTTTCTATACCCTTTCCTGAAATATAAATTCTATCAATATATTTCTCGACAATCTCTTTAGTAAGGCTATCTATGTTCCCAGCCTGTTTAAGTTCCTCGTCTATTGCTTCTATACGTTCCTTATTTTCTTCCTCAGACTCTTGTATCTGATTTTTTATTTCCATAAAATCTTCTCTTGATATCTTACCAAACTTATAATTCTCAAACTCTATCATCTTCTTTTTTAATAGTTGGTCATTCTTCTTATCATAAAGTTCCTTTTGCTCATCTAAAAGTTTTTTCTTTTCTGTTTTATCTGTATGAAACTTATCCTTAAGGATTTTAAATACTTCTTTTTCTAATTCCTTATGATGAGGTAGTTTTTCTTCTTGTTCAAGCATTCGACAGTGATAACAATAAAGATTTATACTTACTAATTCTTTTCCATTAGAACTAATGCCAAATCTAATTTTATAGCCGCATTTATTACATCTTACAAAAGTTGCTAAAGGACTATTCTCATATTTGCGTTCACCCCACTTAAACATTTTGTTCCTTTTTCTTGACTTTATAATATTATTAGCATTTTTACCCTTGCTGTAGATAATAAACTTAATCAATATGGCTAGGATAAATCCAACAAGTAAGTCCTTGGGAACTAGGCTAGGATATAATCTAATTGTTTCTATTTCTATGACCGCTTGGAATAAACGGTCTATTAAATCACCTCCTACATATGAATTTATATGGTGAGAGAAAATATCCCCTAAATAGAAAAATGCAAGATAAGGTATGTTTTTCTTAAGAAAAGCCTTCTTCATCTTGATATATTTCTTTTTTCTTTTGACTTACATAGCTTGATATTGTTCGATATTTTACATTTAGTAATTCCGGATATTCTTCCTTTAATCTCTCATATATTCTTTTTGCTGTATGCCTTTGTTTTACGGGAGCTGTTTTATTGAAGTCATCTTTCTCTAAGTATTTAATTATTGTTCTGTAGTTGTGCCCTGTAGCTTTTGTTATGTCTTTAATGTTTTTCCCTTTACTGTAATACATTTTTTTGATACGCTTTACTTGCGTCATTGTTAGCATTCCTTTCTCTACCCCCTTTAACTTCATCAATTAAAGGGTAGTTTAGTTTTGGGATGCTGGCAATGACTTTTCCAGTTCTACGATTGTATTTATTTATTGCATTTCGTTGTATTTATATTTTACACTATACACTCTAATTATCTAATTTATAACCACATCAATGATTATCATTTAATTTTAGGTGCCTAGCTTAAACTGCATTAAGTAGGAATTTGTCTAAAAAGGGTTGTCAATCCCATATTATCGATTTTATGCTTTACACTTTTAAGCTTTATTGAGCAATTTTCCCACCTGTAATAGAATTAAATACAAATTGCTCTACAACTTCTTTGGTGTCATAAGTGTATTTTGTAAATTTTATCTCTTTTTGGCTTTCATCGTAGCTCATTTCATAGACCATACGCACACTGTTTTCTATAATTTCTTTCGTGCCTATGAAATATGGATAATAACTATGCACCTTGTAAAAATCTTCAAGTCCATTAGACACCTCTACGGAAACGCCTAAATCAGTAAGTAAAATATGCTCAAAATCACCATAGTCACCAATGTCTGCCTTACGGCCAAGCTTGGAAAGATATTCTTTTGCATAGACCCGTTCTTGCTCTTTTAAATTTTTTCTATCACTGTCATTGCCACCAAAAATTCTGCTATGATATTTTAAAGGAAACATTTCTTTGATAGATGAAGCATAGTAACTACCATCTTTAGGATATTCTATTGTAACATCCTTGTTGTTTTTTAGGGTGACAACAGCAGGAATAACGCCGGTGCCCGAAGCCTTCTCAAAATTATTGTTTACAAAGCCATAGTAGCCAACCATTGTTAAAGTATATATTTTTGTAGTATCTCCATCTTTTTCTGTTCCTAAAATAATATGTCCTTCTCCAAAACATTCGTCGCCTAAATAGCGATTACTTGCATCAGAAAGGGCCTCAATAACTGCTTGATCGTGGGTTAGCGGTGTGAAAGAGCTTTCCAACTTGTTATACAATTCATCACCTAATATGATATATCGCTCGTTGTTGCCAAACTGCAAAACAGGTTTTCCATCAAGCAAAAAGGCATAATAATCTTTCCCTGTGCTATCTTCTGAAATAAGATAGTGAATATGATAATAATTATCTAAACTGTTAATATCAATACCTTCCCAAGCTGCAGAAACTAATAAACTGTTCATTACAATTTCTTCGGTGAGATCTTTGTTTGTAATGGTCGCAGATACGGTTCCGTTAACTACTTTTGAAATAAATGGTTCTGATGATTCCTTAACATTATTGTTAATTTTAATACTGTAATATGCGTGATTTTCGCCAAACTGTACTTTAAAAACATACAGATATGAAGCATCTTGCTCCAAACTGACCTGTATCATATTATCCCCAAAGTCTTCTAAAATTTCTTCTTTGCCATTGACATAGCGTTTCATTTCTACGACTTTAAAATCTTTAGTACCTCTTGCGTTGTCGCTATTAAAATCAGAGGGAGTATTGGAAGTGCTAAAGAATATATTTGCATTTCTGTGACCTCTGTTCTCGTTATATGAAATTTCATTTTCATACTCCATTTCAATATATGAAATAGCGTCAACAACAACACCATTCCAAGAGTAGGTGCCTAAGTTCATAGGTATCACACCATTTTCCGAATAAGCATATAGTGTGAGCGGCACCTTGCTTTGGGGGTTGCTCACAAGGCAAAATACAGCTACAACACAAATTAAAGCAGTGATTAAAACCATCCAAAACTTCGGCTTTTTGTAATTCAGAACATTTTTAATTCTGCTCTTTGTGTCACCCTCCCCGAAGGCAAGGGGTGTTGCGTGGATCATTTTTTTGGTGGTAGAAAACCGCAAAAGGGACTGAGAATATTCTGCTTTGATGTCGGTATCCATGCTTTTCATCACCGCTTCATCGCAAGATAGCTCCATATCCTTACCCGAAAGTACAAAGGCAATCCATACCAAAGGGTTAAACCAATGGACGGACAAGGCAAGAAAACCGAGCATCCTTGTGATATGGTCAAGCCTTTTGATATGGCACAGCTCGTGGCAAATGATATAGCCTTGCTCATCTTCTAAAAGTGAAGACGGAATATAAATTTTGGGGCGTATCATACCAAGTACAAAGGGTGTGGAAATATAATCAGCAAGATAGATATTGTCTTTTACCGGAGTTGATGTGGCTAAACTGCCTTTTAGCTTTGCATAGGAAATCACGCTGTAAGCAGCCATCACAACAATACCCAAAATCCATACAATCTCACCTACAAAAAGCCAAACCTGAATAGGATTAATACTTGCACCTATATCTGTCGGGACAGGCAAAATAGGATTTATTATATTGTCAACAGCCACCATTCCTGTGCTAATCTGCGGTGCCTGGCTGTATATAATATCTTGTGGAATCGGTTGTTTGTCTATAGGAATGAGGCTTAACGCACTCTCGAAGGACAAAGGACAAAGCAGCCTTAACAGTACCACACCCCACAGTGCATAGGAGAAAATCTTAGGTGCCTTTTTCAAAGCAAGCCTTGCTAACAGTACAAGGACAATCACATAGCTTGCGAAAAAGCTCATATTAAGAACAGATAAAAACAAATCATCAAGCATTATTTTCCCTCCTTGTATTTATCAATAAGTTCTTGTATTTTGGTAACTTCTGTATGGGATAAATCCTTTCTTTTTGAGAAGGCTGCCAAGAATTTAGGAAGTGAACCTGAGAATATTTCCTCCACAAACCTTTCGCTTTGCATTGCCATATACTCGTCTTTAGAAATTAAGGAAGTAACCGAAGAATTCTCATTTTTGAAAAGCCCTTTTTCGCACAGCTTTCGAAGAACCGTATAGGTAGTAGACTTTTTCCAAACCAGATCATCTGCAGCAAGTTTTACAAGTTCACCTGAGCTGATTGGTTCGTTTTCCCAAATTAAATCGGCAAACTTTGACTCTACTTCACCAAGCTTATAATCTATCATCTTAAAATCCTCCTATGGTTTATTGACAGTAAACTATAACTCTAGTTTATCAACAATAAACCACAGTGTCAATAGTAAAAAATACTTATAAAATCTATTCACCACCCTTTTGCCAGGATAGTCTGGAATATATTGGGGATGTAATGGAAAAGAACAGACCATCATTTCCATAAAAACGGGTCTGCTCTACAAATTCAAATTTGTCGATATTACAATCAATTAATATAGAATGGCATATATTCTCAAAGATCAAATTATTATAAGACTCTTGGTAACTATAAATATATATTACAAGCAATTCCATTATATCATAAGAGCTTGTCCCTCTGATCCCTAAATTTCATAAGTCCGGCCTATCTTTATCAATCATCCTAATAAATAAACTAAGATCCTCTTTTATCTCTTCAGCTATCTCTATTCTCATACTCTCCATATTCTATAAACTTCCAAAGCATTTCCCCGAAAGAATCGTCCAACTCTTCTATAATTAATACGATATCTAAATCTTTAGTCGCTCTAAAAGGAGCCTACCACTCTGGATAGGCTACTATATATCTGCAACAAGATCACCAGCATGCTTTTACGGTTCCGATGTCAGTTACCTGTCCGCTTTTGACGGTAATTCCTGTTTTAGAGGGATTGGGGCTTCCAACAATAAATAATTCATATGTACCAGGTGCAAGGGCAAGGGTAAAGGACCCGTCGCTTTGTATTTCCGCCTGTAGTGTCCAAGCGTCGGGATTATGGCTAAAGTCCGGCGGTAAAGCCATCACCAAATTTCCCGGTGATGCCCCGGTTATTACACCCTTTAGGATGCCCTTGTTATTATTTACTGTATAAGTTTTTCCGTGAGTGTTTGCCTTAACCGTGATTTGATCTCTGATTGGCATTTGAGGCTTTTCAAAAGACACACTATAAGTTCCGGTGGGCACTATTATTGAGTAGTGGCCCTGGTCATCTGTTTCTGTAATACCGAAACTATGGTCAACACCATCCCTCCTGACATGTATAGAAACACCTTCCTTGGGAGTACCGTTATAGGGATCTTTTACCACACCACTTATCACAGCAGCCTGGTTGGCAGCCAGTATTTTGTAATGCTTGTTTACATCGATGCAGTCTTTGGCTGCGGACACAGCTATTTCAATTATCTTGTTATTATCTGCCACTAGACTTGTGTAGCTTATAACAGTCTTGCCGAAAGCATCGGTTGTGGTTTCGGAATGGGATAGCTGTGCATTTCTATCACTTACTTTAGTTCCCTCAAAGGCAGTTGCAAGGAACCAAACCTTGGCACCCTCTACCGGCTTTCCGGCTTGATTGGTTACCGTAATGGTTATGGTGGAGGTTTTCCCTCCCCCTTCGGGCAAGATTTGCGGGATAAATACTACAGACATGTTTATGCTTTCAAGTTTCTGCTCTTCTGTCTCTTCCGGCACCTCTTTCTCCGACTTGCCTTCCAAAAGGTCTATTATCGCCAATCCGTCGGGACGCTCTGTATTATACACTGCATTCGCAGTAAACTTAGCCATCTGATCCCTTTTTATGTAGGAACCGCTTACGTATTCAAGTTCCTCCGTAAGACCTAATTCACCGGCCAATTGATCATAACCTGTCGGCCACTCCAGTTCTTCGGTCTCGTATCCAAGTATTCTTATAAGGATGGCCGCCCACTGAGCCATTTGGAGATTATCGCCGGGCCCGTATTTACCGTCCCCGTAACCCCCTATTATGCCTTCCCCTGCTGCCAAGTTAATCCAGCCAAGGGCCCATTCGTGGTTACCCATACCTGCATACACATCGTCAAAGGCTTGGGGCAAAGCCTCTGCCCGCGCCGCATCCTGTTCGTCAAATCCGGAAAGGAAAACTGCCACCTTTGCGGCCTCCGCCCGGGTTAAGTTATCATCGGGGTAAAACAGACCGTCTCCCCGACCGGATAATACACCCAATTCCGCCATTTGTTCTATAGCATTCCTGTGAGGATTATTCTCTATGTCAGTCATTGGCTCGGCAGCAGTTGTTATCACTGCACTTAAAAGTACGGACAAAATTATGAATAAGGCAATTCTTCTTTTTTTCATACTCTTTTCCTCCCTTCAAACATTATCGCCTTTACGTCTTTTCATGAGCATACCATACT
>JALNWH010000109.1 GCA_023230985.1 Bacillota bacterium | reverse complement strand
CAGCTCCCCGTTTTCAATAAATTTTTACTACAATACAATTATATTACTAATTTCTTAACGTGTCAAATATTTGACTTTAATTAGGTTCTTCCATTCTACTCCTGTGCTTCCGTTAATACTATATCCACGGTTCTATATCTATCGAGTTTCCCGAAGACCTCCACCTTTAGTGTATCTCCTACCTTATGCTTGCTTACTATCTCTACTATTTCTTCTATGGTAGTAACTTTTTTATCTCCAACCTTTGTTATTATATCGCCTTGTTCCAGGCCCGCCTTTTCAGCGCCGCTTCCCATATATACCGTTCTTACCAAAACACCTTGGGGCACATTATATTGTTTAGCTATATCTTCACCTATTGTTTGCCCTTCAATCCCCATCATAGGCCTTACAACCTTTTTGTTCTCCATCAGTTGTTTAATAATAGGCTTGGCTTCATTTATGGGTATTGCGAAACCCATGCCTTCTACACGATTTTCAACAAATTTAATAGTGTTAATCCCTATAACCTGCCCTTCGGAGTTCACCAAAGCACCGCCGCTATTACCGGGATTTATCGCCGCATCCGTCTGTATCAAGGCTATAGATTTGTCACCTATAGGCACCTTACGATTTAATCCGCTTATTATCCCTGCCGTAACGGAACCTGCAAAGTCGGTACCCATGGGACTGCCTATAGCAACAGCCAGCTCTCCCACTTCAAGCTTTGAAGAATCTCCAAGTTCGGCATAGGTAAGGTTCTTTTCTTCTATTTTTATTACAGCCAAATCAGTAGCCGGATCTCTTCCTATTACGGTAGCAGGTACTTCTTTACCGTTATTTAGCACCACTATAATATTATTAGAATTCTCCACAACATGATTGTTTGTAGCGATATGGCCTTGGGCATCTATTATAATTCCTGACCCGGTGCCTTCGCTATCATAGGGTCGGCCAAAAAAGTCTCTGTAAGTCTGTTTTATCCTTATGGCAACTATGGACGGTAATACTTTTTTTGCTATAGGTACTACCGGAGATACAGTTTTATCTATTATATAATTGGTTTGTTGCCCTTGTTCTTCATTTATAGCATTTACTGAATTCTTGTTTTGCATATTCTCAATTATATGGTCTGCCAAGTATCCGATACTTGTACCTAGACTTAAACCTATTATGAGCATAACTATCAGTGCAAATTTGCCATATTTCTTAATTTTACTTCTTTCTATTGTATTGCCATCATTAATGCTTTGTAAATTGTCAAATTGCATTTCCTCATTTATTTCTTTTGCTACATCACTATCCGGTGCAATTTCTTCTTTTATTACATTCACATTGTTATCCATCTCTTCATAATCCATAATACTGACCCCCTATCTGTTTTTTTGCAAGGTTTCACTTGATATTCTTTTATTGTCAAAGTTGCATAAAATAAATTTTAATATTATTTTATTACGAAATAATTAGGAAATCAACTATTTAAATATACAAAACCGGCTAAATTTGTTTTTCAAACTTAGCCGGTTATAAAACAGACCCTAATTCAACGATTATAAACGAGTCTACCAAACCTAACGAATCACGTACCTTTCTAAATCGGGATATTCACATACTTAACGGACATACGGACAAACCCTAAACCAATGTTTACTAACCATACTAAGTTACTTTGTTTCGAACATATTTACCTGAAAATACTTAAACTACTGAAATACAAGTTAGTTGAATTAAGGTCTGCAGGAAAGATGTGCGTCATCTTTCTTGCTTTTATTGTATCATGTTTATTGGAAAAAGGGAAGCTTTATTTTGCAAAAAAGTTTTGTGCCAGCTTCACAGCTTCCCTCGCATCCGCCCCATAATAGTCAGCTTTTATCATCTGTGCATAATCCTTATTAAGCACCGCACCGCCCACCATAACTTTACAGCCGGGACACTTCTCTTTTAAAACTTTTATTGTTTCTTCCATATTCCTTACGGTAGTGGTCATCAAAGCACTTAAACCAACCAACGGAGCGTCAGTCTTTTTTACCTTCTCTACAATTTCATCTATAGAAACGTCTTTGCCCAAATCATGAACCTCAAAACCATAGTTTTCTAATAATATTTTTACAATATTTTTACCGATATCATGAATATCTCCTTTTACAGTGGCAATAACAATTTTACCTTTTCCCATATTTGAATCAATTTGCCCTGTTTCAAGCATATTACCCTTTATGACTTCAAAGGCTCTTTTAACCGTTTCGGCTGATTGGATTAATTGAGGTAAAAATATATCTCCTTTTTCATATTTCTCACCTACTATATCCAATGCCGGAATCAAATACTCATCCACTATTTCCAAAGGTTTTTTATGATTTAATAGATTCGATGTAAGCGCAGCGGCTTCATCTTTTATTCCATCAATTATTATCTTTTGCAAATCTTTGCTTTTATAATTATTAACGGTTTTCTCAGGCTTATAATCCGCAAATTTGCTTATATACTCCCTACTGTCCTCATCCAGATTCCAAAGAACGTTAAATGACTTGATGGTGTTCATCATGTCTTCTTCCAATGGATTTATAATAGGAGCATTAAGCCCCGCTGTCAATGCCATAGCGAGAAAGGTTCTATTTAAAATACCTCTTGCAGGTAATCCAAAGGATACATTGCTTATACCCAGAGTAGTCTTTACATTTAGCTTTTCTTTAACAAGGGATAAGGCCTTGATAGTCTCTTGTACTTCCCCTTGTTGTGCTGAAGCGGTAAGAACGAGACAATCAACTATTATATCTTCTTTGTCAATACCATATTCTGCGGCTTTGTTTATTATTTTTTCCGCTATTTGAAGCCTTTGTCGTGCTGTTTTGGGAATGCCTTTTTCATCCAAAGTCAAGGCAATAAGAAGGCAGCCATATTTTTTTGCAATGGGAAAAATAACCTCCATAACACTGTCTTCCCCATTTACGGAATTAAATATAGGTCTGCCATTGCAAATCCTTGCCGCAGCCTCCAATACATCCGGTCTGCTGCTGTCTATTACTAAAGGTATATTTACTGTACTCTGAATTTTTTTTACTGCTTTTATCATGACGGCTTTCTCATCTATTTCAGGCAAACCCACATTTACATCTAATATATGGGCACCGGCTTTTTTCTGATTTAAAGCTTCTTTGAGAATAAAATCCATATCTCTATTTATTAATGCTTGCTTAAAAAGCTTTTTCCCGGTGGGATTTATTCTCTCGCCTATTATTCTTACCTTGTCATCTAAAATTTCAGTGGTCGTCGATGAGCTTACAGCGGTAATTTTCTTTGACATTTTGAATCTTGGGATAAAACCTGCCAGCAATCTTTTCATTTCGCATATATGATCCGGTGTAGTACCGCAGCAACCGCCAGCCATATTGACGCCCATTTGTACCATTTTTAATATATATTTACTGAATTCTTCCGCTCCCACATCATAGATAGTTTGCCCGTCTAAAAGCTTAGGCAATCCGGCATTAGGCTGGACTATAACGGGGATTTGCGAGTATTTCAAAATTTCTTCAAGAATACTCAGCATCTCTTTGGGACCTAAAGAGCAATTAATACCTAAGGCATCAATTCCCAGACTGCCCAATACATTTACCATAGTAATAGGATCTGTGCCGGTAAGGGTTCTACCGTCTTTTTGAAAGGTCATGGTGCATATCACAGGCAGATTGCTATTTTCTTTAGCTGCAAGTATCGCAGCTTTTGCTTCATAAATATCCGACATAGTTTCTATAAGTATAAGGTCGGCGCCGGCATTTGTGCCCGAAATAATTTGCTCCGCAAAAGCTTCATAGGCATCTTCAAAAGTTATATCACCGTTGGGTTCCAAAAGACCTCCCAGCGGACCAATATCGAGAGCTACGTATTTTTCTTCCCCGGTTTTTTTACTTACTTCTTTTGCTGCTGTTTTTGCTATTTCCACAGCGCTTTTGACAACTTCATTCACTGTTAGGCCGGAGCCTTGTAGTTTATATTTACCGGCACCGAAAGTATTGGTCAGTATTATATCAGCTCCCGCATTTAAGTAAGCCTTATGAATTTTTGATATAACCCCGGGTGCCTTTATATTATAACTTTCCGGTAATTCTCCGGCTTTCATTCCTTCGGATTGAAGGAGACTGCCCATAGCCCCGTCAAATATTAAAATTTTATTAACATCAAGTTTAACCATCGTTTATCACACTTTCGTTGTTTTTGGTCTCGGATTACTAGCTGCGTACCGTAGTTTGCTTGGGTTGATTCCATGGGGTTAAGATCCTTCGGCTTAAAGCCTCAGGATGACAGCCATCGCTCAGCCATTGTTTTACGAACCGACAGCCTCAGCTATAATATCTTCTTTGTCTTCTTTAAAATATGATCTGATGCTTTCTATTTGATTGAATATCTTTCTGGATATTTCAGGTTTATTCATAGTATATAAATGAATACCGTCAATTCCATAAGATAATAAATCAATTATTTGTTCAGTGGCATATGCTATGCCGGCCTCTTTAAGAGCCTCCGGGTTGTGTTCATATTTATCAAGTATACGTCTAAATTTTAAAGGAATGGAAGTACCGCAAAGGCTTGTTATTCTTTCTATCTGCTTTTTATTTATTACCGGCATAATACCTGCAGAAATAGGAATGTTTATTCCTATTGCATCAGCCTTCTCTTTAAAGGAATAAAATAAATTATTATCGAAAAAAAGTTGGGTTATTAGAAAATCAACTCCATTATCAACCTTCTCTTTGAGGTGCTTCAAATCTTCCTTACTGTCCGTACACTCTATATGGACTTCAGGATAACAGGCTCCTGCTATGCAAAAATCATCACTTTCTTTTATATAGCTTACTAAATCTTTTGCATATTTGAAATCTCTTCTCGCATTAATATCAAATTCATCATCTAGAGGTATATCGCCCCTTAAAGCTAAAACGTTCTCAACTCCATAGCTTTTTAATTCTTTTAATACGTTATCTACATCTTCTTTAGCGGAGTTAATGCAAGTTAAATGTGCCAAGGCTTCGATATTATATTTATTCTTTATTATATCCGCAATTTTCAATGTATGAGACTTACTGCTCCCTCCTGCACCATAGGTAACACTGATATAATCAGGCTTCAAATCGTATAATCCATCTATAGTTTTGTATATTGTATCTACAGGCGATTCCGGTTTGGGAGGAAAAATCTCCAAGGATATTACAGGTTTATTTTTAAATAATTCTTTTATTTTCATTATTAGTCCCCTTTCATATTACAGCTTAACTATATTTACAAGGCCATAAGCCCCAATCTTGTTATCTACAATAATGACTGCCCCGTCCACTCCGGGGATTGACATAGCCTTTTCCAATCCTATTTCTATATCCTTAGCGGATTTTACTATGTTTGCCGTAGCTGTTGCCGCCGCATCTGCTATAACTACGTCTTTTGCAACTATGACGGCCGCATCAGCTTTGCCAAAGCTAAGGGAATGCCCTACCGTACCGCTCGACGTACAGATACCGTATTCTCCTATGTCATAGGGCACCACGATTCCTATTCTGTTAGAAAAGATAGAGCTACCTGCATAGATTGCAACTTTACGCTTTTTTTTGGGCTTTATAAAAACATCTCCGCCATTTTCTACAATTAATTCATTGGAATACTTAAGCAATCCTTTTCCCACATATTTTGAAACAGCTCCTGCCACTGCCGCCATTGGCCCTACATTAGCCAAAGCACCGGCATTGCACATTTCTTTGATTATTTTCGGTGCATCGCTTCTCGGTCTCAATGGCTCCAAAGAAGATAAGAATTCCGGATGCTTTTTTATATAATCAATTATTTCGTTCCTATATTTTGATAGCAGCATTTTAGTTTCTATCACCAAGTCGTATTCCGCAGATATTTGCAAATCTGATTCTTCCATGGCTACGTTGAAGGTTTGCAGTTCTTCTGTTTTCATTTGGTCTCTATATTTCCTAGCTTCAAACACATAACCACCTCAGTTCAACCCTTATAGCTATTGCCCTAAGAGGACATGCGTCAATACATCTTTCACATCCTACACATTTTCCTTCATTGAAACTTAGGGTGTATTTATTTTTATCTATAGTTAATGCATTATTTTTGCATATTGATGTACATGCACCACAGTGGACACATTTATATGCATCTATATAAATTTTATTCATTTAGTCTTCTCCTTTCGATTATCCTAGCCGCCGATCAAAATTATCATTCTGAACGTTAGTGAAGAATCTTACACATCGCGAAAAGGAAGATCCTTCGGCTGAAGCCTCAGGATGACACCAATCGTTAAGCCATTGTTTAGCTATTTCTCACTTTCAAACT
>JALNWH010000108.1 GCA_023230985.1 Bacillota bacterium | reverse complement strand
CTCTTCAAGTGGTGGATTTTGACAGCAGCATGAAGTCTATTATAGATTTGACAAAGAAATATGGAGGCTATGTTGAAAATTCTTATGCCGATAATAACGGTACTTATTATATAGAAGGTAAACAAAAAAAGATTAAAAGCGGAAACATTTCTATAAGAATACCTTTTGATAAATTCCAAATAATTTTAGACGAAATCAAAACTATTGGTGAGACTTCAAATGAAAGTACCAGTTCAGTTGATATAAGTGATGTATATTATGATACTGCTACAAGGGTAAAAAATTTAAGAACTCAGGAAGATAGGCTGAGAGAGCTTCTGGATTTGGCGAAAAATGTGGATGAAATTTTAAAAATAGAAAATGAGTTAAATCGAGTGAGAAGCGATATTGAGTTGATGAGTACGGATATAAAGCGCTGGGATAAACAAGTTAGCATGTCTTCTCTTTATATAGATTTAAGGGAAACAAAGGATGCAGAGTTATCGAGTATTGATGTTTCTACAATATGGGGAAGGGCTTATAAAGGTCTAATCAAGGCAATGAATAATATAATAAGAGGAGCGGAATCTTTATTCATTGTTGCTATCAGCGCTATTCCATATATTATTATTTTAGGAGTAATAGCGTTTATTGTATATTATTTTATTAAAAAACGTAGAGGTAAAGGTATCTAAAGATATTACAAAAATCGTCATTCTGAGACTTTAGCCGAAGAATCTTTTTCCGAAGTGAAGACTCTTCCCTTTGCTTAGAGTGGCGCTTTTCATTATTATGTTTTTCGATAATATCCCTTCTTTATTGACACTTTTTGCAAAAATCTTTATAATTAAGTTAAACTCAAAATAAATAGTTAAAAATATATTGATAAGCAAGCTAATAGTGGATAACTATGAAGAAAGGAATGTGTGAAAATGAAACTGTCTCACCGAATTGCTTTACTAATAGCATGTCTTGTATTGGCTGTTACTGCAGGTCTTGGTTTTACAGGGTTAAGGATCAGTTCAGATTCAGTTTTGGATATAACAAAAGATGCATTGATTATGTCTGCGGAGGAAGGATCAAGGCTTATTGCGGAAGTTTTAGATAAAGATATAAGTATTTTGCAAGAATTGGCGAATCGCGATCGGACAAAAACTATGGATTGGAGCGTTCAACGAGAATCTTTTTTATCAGATGTTTCAAGATTAAACTATTTAGATATAGGTGTCATGTCTTTAGACGGAAAAGTTAACTATTTATCAGGCAAAATGTCAATTGACTCTATTGATGATGAGCATATCAAAAAAGCTCTAGAGGACAAAGCGGGTATTTCAAATGTACAAACTGGTCAAGACGGAGAAAAGACTTTTGTAACCTTGGCTTCTCCAATAAAGGTAGATAACTATATTGTAGGGGTTTTAATAGTAAAAAAGCCTAGTATGTTTCTAAGTTATACAGTCAAAGATATGGGTTTTGGCGAAAATGGTTATGCTTTTTTATTAAACTCCGATGGAACAATATTAGGGCATAAAACCGTTGAATACGTAACTGAAAAAAGAAATATATTTAATGACATAGAAACTGATGGAGATATGAAAAATGTAGGGATAGCATTCCAAGAATTAGGAATGGGCAACAAGGGGCTAGTCAGCTACGATTTCTTGGGCAGTATAAGATACATGGGAGTGGTACCTATACCTGAAACCGAGTGGACTTTGGCAATAGGAACTTTTGAAAGTGATGCACTAAAAGGACTTAGTAGATTAAAATTTGCCGTGTTAATTGGCGTAGCAATTTTTTTAGCAATAGGTATAATAGTGGCAATGGTTTTGGGAAGTTCTATTTCAAAACCAATAGTAGAATATTCAAAAGTGATTGACAGATTGGCTGATTATGATTTGAAATATGATGAAAACAGCGATGTGGAAAAGTATTCAAAAAGAAAAGATGAAATAGGTCAAATAGGTAATTCTTTAACTATTATGCAGAATAACTTGATAGATTTAGTTAAAAGGATATCCGATATGTCACAGCATATAGCTTCATCTTCTCAGGAATTAACTGCTACCAGTCAACAATCTGCTACGGCTGCCGAGGAAGTTGCAAGAGCTATAGAAGATATAGCCAAAGGTGCCGGTGATCAAGCAAAAGATACGGAATCCGGAGCTTTAAGCATAGAAGAACTGGGTGAAGAAATAGATAAAAGTCTAAAGGATATACATAATCTAAATCTTGCTGCGGATAAAGTAAATGATTTGAAAAACGAAGGAATGGAAGTTATAAAAGATTTGGTGATAAAAACGGAGGAAAGCGGTGAGGCCGCCGGCGGAATATATGAAATTATAGTTAACGTTAGTGAAAGTGCGGAGAAAATTGAAAATGCCAGTGATATGATAAAAAGCATAGCAGAGCAGACAAATTTACTTGCGCTTAATGCGGCTATAGAGGCAGCTAGAGCCGGTGAAGCCGGAAGAGGTTTTGCAGTTGTAGCGCAAGAGATAAGGAAGCTTGCGGAAGAATCAAATAAGTTTACGGAAGAAATATCGGAAATAATAAAAGAATTAACGGAAAAAACAAATATTGCAGTTAAAACCATGCAAGATGTAGCTGCCATTGTGAAATCCCAAACAAAGAGTGTTGGAATTACCAATAATAAATATGAAGGTATAGCTTATTCAATAGAAGACATCAGAAAGCTAATATTAGAAATAACTGAAACCAACAAGAAAATGGAAATAAAAAAAGAAGAAGTAATTCAAGTTATTCAAAACTTATCGGCAATATCGGAAGAAAACGCAGCGGGAACAGAAGAAGCTTCCGCATCTGTGGAGGAACAAACGGCTTCTGTTGAAGATATAGCAAACGCAAGTGAATCATTGGCTCAATTAGCTAATGAAATGCAAGAAACGATAATCAGGTTTAAGTATTAGGGGAAATATTATTTACCCCTTCTCTTATCCCTTCCTTTTCATCATTTCAAAACTTTTTTCTTTAATATAAAGGGTTTTTCAATCTAATATGGAAATAATATAAATTAATTAAACATTGGAGGACTTAACTATGAATAAAGATAAATTTGTATTAATTGACGGTAATAGTTTAATGTATAGGGCTTTTTATGCTTTGCCGTCAACAATGATGAATAAAGATGGGCTTCATACTAATGTCATATACGGTTTTGTCAATATGATAAACAAGCTTCTTGAAGAATTCAATCCGAAATATTTAGCAATTGCATTTGATACAAAAGCGCCTACCTTTAGACATAAAGAATATACAGAGTACAAAGCCAAAAGGCCAAAAATGCCTGAAGAAATGGTGGAACAAATTCCATATCTTAAAAAAGTTCTTGATGCCATGAGAATAGAAAGGGTAGAAGTTGATGGTTATGAGGCTGATGACATAATTGGAACATTATCAAAAACTTCTGATGAAAAGGACATACAAACATTAATAGTGACGGGAGACCGGGATGTTTTTCAATTAATCAGTTCAAATGTACATATTTTAATAACTAAAAAAGGGATAAGCGATATGGAGGAGTTTGACAGGGAAAAGCTTATTGCTCAATACGGTGTTTCCCCGGAACAAGTAGTAGATTTAAAAGGTCTTATGGGTGATGCTTCGGATAATATTCCCGGTATACCCGGTGTAGGTGAGAAAACTGCATTGTCTTTATTAAAAGAGTTTAGCAATATGGATAATATACTTAACAATATTGATAGAATAAAAAGAAACAAAGTAAGGGAGAATGTTTCTAAAAATAAAGAAATAGCATTACTGTCAAAAAAATTGGCTATTATTGATAGAGATGTCCCTGTGGAAGCCGATCCGGAAAAATACTTATACCAAGGAGCGGACTATGACAGCTTAATTGCTTTATATAGAGAAATGGGTTTTCGAAGTCTTTTAGAAAGAGCAGGTAATATGCTAACCGCTTCCGATAAAAAAAGAGACAAAGAAGAATTAACATATCATTATTTAGATAATGAAAAAGATATAAAAAAAGTATTTAATGATTTGACTAAAGAAAAACTTTTTGCTTTTAAAGTATCAGATTCTTTAAATCATATCTATATTTGCTTCAATGACAAACAATTTGCAATACCTATTAATAAAAATTCAGCAGGTCTTATTAAAAACATTATGGAAGATAAAAGCTTACAAAAATCCGGGCATGATATAAAAAATGATTTATTAGCATTAAAATCTCTAAAAATAAACACAGAGACACTTAGATTTGACAGTATGATAGGTGCATATTTGTTAAATCCCTCCAGACCGACTTATAGATTGAAAAACCTGTACAGTGAATATTTAGGAGAAGAGATTACCGACTATGAAGATAAGGAAGGAGAAGCGCATGTTAATTATTGCAGCTCTGTAAAAGCGATTTGGAAATTGATTAAGCCTATGGAAGAAGAAATAGCCAAGATGGGTATGACGGAGCTTTTTAATAACATAGAAATGCCACTTATAGAAGTATTGGCGGACATGGAGCATAATGGTTTTAAAGTGGATAGTGAGATGCTTAAAGAATTGTCCGTTCAATTTGCAGATAGCATAGAAAAAATTACGGAAGAAATCTATAATGAAGCAGGAGAAGAATTTAATATTAATTCTACCAAACAATTAAGCCACTTATTATTTGATAAATTAGGGCTGCCTCCCATAAAAAAAACAAAGACAGGATATTCTACCGATGTGGAGGTATTGGAAAAGCTGTTAGATAAACATCCTATAATAGAAAAGATATTGGAATATAGAAGTCTAATAAAACTTAAATCCACGTATGTTGATGGGCTAATAAACCTTATAAACCCCAAAACAGGGAGGATTCACTCCAAATTTAGACAGACTGTCACATCGACAGGAAGATTAAGCAGTACTGATCCTAATCTTCAAAACATTCCTATAAAAACAGAAGAAGGGCGGGTTATAAGGAAAGCATTTGTACCGGAAAATGAGAACTATGTATTGGTAGATGCGGATTATTCTCAAATTGAGCTTAGAGTATTGGCTCATATATCCGGAGATAAAGGTTTAATAGAAGCCTTTAAGAACAATGAAGATATACATCAAAGAACAGCTGCGGAAGTATTTGGAGTGGATAAAGAAATAGTTTCATCTCTTATGCGAAGCAGGGCAAAGGCAGTTAACTTTGGAATAGTTTATGGAATTAGTGATTTTGGTCTTTCCAGAGATTTAAAAATAACTCGTAAGGAAGCAAAAATTTATATTGATAGTTACTTCCAACGGTATCCAAAGGTAAAAGAGTATATGAATAATATAGTACGACAAGGCAAGGAAAAGGGTTATGTAAAAACTCTTTTAAATAGAGTAAGATATATTCCGGAGATTTCATCTGCAAATGCTATCCAAAGAAATTTCGGTGAAAGGATGGCTATGAATACACCAATACAAGGGAGTGCTGCGGATATCATCAAGATTGCTATGGTAAATGTATTTAGAGAATTAAAAGATAGTAATATGAAATCTAAGCTAATCCTGCAAGTTCATGATGAATTGATTATCGAAGCGCATAAGGATGAAGTTGATAAAGTAAAAGATATTATAAAAAGCAAGATGGAGGAGGCATTAACTCTATCTGTGCCTTTGGTAGTTGATTTGAATATAGGTGACAATTGGTATGAAACAAAATAGTATATTGGGGGGGCGTTTTATGGTAATAGGTATCACCGGGGGTATAGCAAGCGGTAAAAGCACTATTTCAAAATTTTTAGAAGGAATGGGTGCATATATAATAGATGCTGATGAAATAGGAAGAGAAGTTGTGCAAAAAGGTGAAAAAGCATATAATGAAATAGTCCGGTACTTTGGTTCCGATGTTCTTTTAAACAGCGGAGAGATTAATCGTAAAAAGCTTGGTAATATAGTTTTTTCCGAACCGGAGGAATTAAAGGTATTAAACGATATAACTCACCCGGAGATAGTAAAAAGAATATCAGAAAAAATTGATGATTTAAAAAAAGCCGGAGTAAAGGCTATAATAATTGATGCGGCAATTCTTATTGAAATGGGTTTAAACAAGTATTGTGATAAAATATGGTTTATACAAACGAATAAGGAAACCCAATTAAGCAGATTGATGGAGAGGGACAGGTTTGATAGTAAGAATGCACAAAACAGAATAAAACGGCAACATGGTAACGAAAAGAATATAGCATTTGCCGATGTAATAATAAATAATGATAAGCCTTTAGAAAAAATCAGAGAAGAAGTTAAAGAAATATGGGACAAAACTATTGAAGGAAAGGAATGAATATAATTGCCTGAGTTAAAGAGTTTGGCCGATATAAAAAACATAAACATAAGCAAAGACAGGCAACTTTTTTCTGCAAATGAAAAGGAAATTTTAGAAGGTTATACTACGGATATTTATTTTGTTAGAACAATG
>JALNWH010000107.1 GCA_023230985.1 Bacillota bacterium | reverse complement strand
CTAGCTTTTCTTTCTTTTAATTAAGCGGTGTATCAAAAGCCCTAAATACGAATAAGCCTTACTTAGTTCTCTATCTTTATTTTTTAACTCATTTTTGCCGCCGTAAATTATTTCTTCAAATTGATATATAAAATTTTTAAACTTTAGTTTCTTAGGAAGTTGGTGCACCCGTTTTAAATGTTCCCGTGGAGTTTCTCATGGGCGCCTTTGCCAACCAAATAATTTTAATCTGGATTGTATACGGTCGTAATATACCTTTATGCTTACACTCCTATCGTACCAAAAATATTTAGCAATTGTTACTATAAATAATAAAATAAAAATAATTGATATATAATCAGGTAAACCTGTGTAGTCTTTCGTCTCATAATCTTGCCAATCAATCCCTCCACGCTCGTATATACCTCTTTCCCATCTTCCTTCGGGTTCAATTAACTCTCTATATGTATATCGGGTAGTTCTTTGCAAATGAGGATTCTCCGGTGTTGCTTCAAAAGGTACCCAACCGTAATCATCAAACCATATCTCTGCCCATGAGTGAGCATGATTGTTGCAAATCAAGTAACTGTCTTTTTCCTCATATATACCATAATTATATCCTTTAACCCATCGAGCCGGAAGTCCCACGGACCGTGCCATAAGAACAAAAGCCGTGGAAAAGTGTACACAATACCCTGATTTCAATTCGAATAAAAAATGTTCTGCAAAGTTCCCGCCTCTGGGGGGAAGGGTAGTATCCGTAGAATATTCCCATTTGCCATATCGTAAAAAAGAAATTAAGGACATCGCCTTATCGTAACCGTTTTCATTACCTTGTACTACATCCTTTGCCAACTGTTGGACCCGCTTTGGAATATTCTCCAATGCCAAGTAACGTATATCCACTTTAGTATTAGATATTCGCCTCAGAAAATCCAAATCCTCCGTCGGTATTAGCGCAGTTATTTTATACTCATCACCGGTTCGTAAATTAGACCTATATATATAATACTCATAAGGATATGCATCAATATTTATATCCTTTGGATACAATATACGATAACCGTTTGCTAAGCTTATGCGTTTGGGATACCGGGGAACATATAGGATTTTTGTGGGGGATAAAACCTGTACTTTTATATCTATTTCTTTTCCTACAGGGAGATATGCCTCCTCCACTGCAGGCAATGAGCTAACAGCATATTTAACACCCATTTCCCAACCCCTGCCTGTATAATGGCTTTTCGTTTCACCCTTAAGATAAACGGGAACCGGACTGTTAATGCGCAAAACAGGTGTACTATCCTCTATTAAATGCCCACCCAAATCACCGTCAAAGGAATTATAACCCGCTTTATTTTTTGAAGAAGTAAAGATACTATGTCGAAAGATAACTTCTTTCCTAAACCAGTCTCCTACATCAAAAGTATCGTAGCCCGGTAAAACAAATGCGAGTATCATTAATACCGATATCCAAATAGTAGAATTGCGCAGGAGATGTCCTAGAGAATATGGTGCGGCGCTTTCTATTAAGTCTGTAGCTTTTATAAGCAAGCCAAGTATTACAAAAGATAATATATATATAATCCTACCATCTTCCTGCTCTATATAAACTATAGCAAGTAAAGCTGTTCCAAGGCATAAAAACATGGTACCCCCACGGCTCCCAAGACAAGTCCGCGTAAAGAGTGCCTGCATAAGAATAATAACAATAAGATTAATGCACATAGCAAGAATAGGTATATAATAATTGCCATCATTAATAGAAAAAAATTCACGGCTGACATCTCGAAAGAACCAATTAACCCACTGAAATGTGTAGAACTTACCGGGGTAATTGATACTTTGAATTATTAGTAAGGCTAGGAATATATTTATGATATAACCTTTTTTCGGAACCATTAACTCTACCAACAAAAATAAGAGAAAGATATAAATCAATTTATCTGATATTGCTAAAAATTTTGCCGAGTTCAGACCTAAGATAAATATAGCATACCATATTCCATATAAGATTTTTATAGGCTGTTCTTTTTCCAAATATTTCACCCTCTGTTTATATTCTGAATTAGGTCCTCCGCCTTGCTAATCATAATCCTTCTATAAAAAGCCGTTTCTTTTATAACATTATAATTTTTAGTAAAATTTTTGTTAACCAATAACAATGTATTAAAGTTACCTTTTATAGCTTTTTGTTTAATGATCTTTTCCAACTCGATACCGCGGTGCGAGGTAACCAGTATCATATTGCCGCTATGAGCAAATTTTTCTTTGTATAACATAGCAGTAATACTCTCAGAACTATCAGAGTTTATAAAAGCCATCTGCAAAAGAAAATCATAATAATTTATACTGTCACCAATATACATATTGCGTAGCTTCATATTTGTGTTGCTGTGAAAAGTTACAGGAA
Organism: Bacillota bacterium; assembly: GCA_023230985.1. Classification (GTDB taxonomy): domain Bacteria; phylum Bacillota; class Clostridia; order Lutisporales; family Lutisporaceae; genus JAAYKT01. The sequence continues at coordinate 4,134 of JALNWH010000107.1, read as the reverse complement.
TATGTGCTGCTATTAATGCCTTCACCAAAGAAGCAACTGCGATTATCGCTTCCTCAAATGATGAATTGAAGTCTTTTCCCCATGCATTGGCAGAACAATCTAAAACCACATGGAAAGAATCGTTTATCAGAGGTTCAAACTCTTTTGATTGTAGTTTTCCCATCTTTGCCGTTGATTTCCATGCAATGTGGCTGAAGCTGTCCCCGGGCTGGTAGTCACGAATCCCTACAGGCTGTTCTTTATCAAATTCAAAGGTCCTTTTCGTTTTTATAGACCCATAAGCATACTTGGGAATAATAACATCAATTGACAAATCAATAGTATTTGGATAAACAATGAGTCTAATAGGTTTGCTGATATGGCCTATACAGGATATAAACCCTAATACATCACCTGACTTATATTCTAAACTATCCCAAAAATGAACCCCTCGCCTAACCTTCGGGATAAAATACTCGGATTGCCGTGATATGCCTTTACGAATCCATATAAAATTTTTAGGCATTATATGTTCCGCCCTTTGGGCAATAGATTTAGGAATGATATCCTTCACTTCTATCCATGGCCATGGCAATATACCAAATATCTGTGTACGTATGTTTACCTTTAAGTCTGTACCGGCCTCAATGGAAGTTTGTTTTGAATCAATAGTCCTATCAATATCTAAATTAAGCCAGTCTCGCCATCTATAAACCAAAGTGAGAAGAATACATAGAGAACAAAGATTAAAAAGGAACCAAAGTAAAGAATTATGTAATCCCGCAGCAAAAAGAAAAGTAATAAAAGCAAATAGGGGCATTAACCAAAAGTCTTTTTTTAGCTCTATCAAAACAAACACCCCCAACCTTTTTATGAAATGTTCTTTATTAATTTTACCATATTTATGGAATAAAAAAATAGACTCATCAGACCGGTTAAACAACCCTGAAAGCCTTTCAATCAAATGTTATATATAACATATAAATGATAAATTGTAGCATCTATGCCACGTTGGCATAATTATAACTATTTTAGCAGTAACCGTACCAACATATACACAAATACGTTTACAATTATAAGGTTTATTTTTGTAACTGCGCTACTCAGGCAAAATAGTTACGATATTCCTTGCGCATAACTAGACTATTTCCACAAACAAATTATAATACTATTTAGTAAAACTCAAGATAAGCATTCAACAAAAATCGGGGAATTATTATGCCATTTACATGGAACTTTTAAATCTAAAAGTTATTGTTAATTTTTGAACTATTTATCTTAATGTTATCTTGAAATGTAGATAAAGATTTTGCTACAGAGTTCAGCCTAGATTCCGCAATTTTAATATATTCCTCAAATATTTCATATCCAATATAATATCTATTTGATTTTAATGCCGCCACTCCAGTAGTCCCACTTCCCATAAAAGGATCAAGAATAATATCATTTGTAAAAGAATATAACTGTATTAATCTATAAGGTAATTCTTCAGGAAAAGGTGCGGGATGCCCAATTCTTTTAGCACTTTCAGCTTTCATTTCCCATATGGATTTAGTCCATTCTATAAATTGTTTTTTGGAGATAGTATTAACTTTATTCTCCAATTCTTCTTTTTTTCTTTGCCTTTTATAATCACCTTTTGAAAATATCAAAATATATTCATGTATATCTCTTAATGTCGGATTTGCAGCACTTTGCCAACTGCCCCATGCTGTTGATGGGCTAGCGCTTGCAGCCTTATTCCAGATTATTTCTCCGCGCATATTAAAACCAATATCTATCATTATTTTTGAAATATAATCAGAAAGTGGAATATATGGTTTCCGACCTAAATTAGCTACATTGATACAGGCCCGTCCTCCATTAACCAAGACTCTGTATGTTTCTGTAAATGCTTTCCTAAGTAAGGATAAGTATTCCTCCAATGATAGATCTTTATCATAATCTTTTGAAACATTATATGGTGGAGAAGTAATCATTAAATGCAATGAGTTGTCAGGAATATCTTTCATATGCTCACATGAATTATTAATAATAGTGTCTAATAGCTTTATCGGAAATACATTTTCCTTTGTAGTTATATTAGAACAATTATTTAATCCTTTATAAAGCTTTGAATCATAAAACTTCGAAGAATCATGATTTATTCTACCACTTGTTCCAAAAGAGCTAGTTTTTGTACCTTCTCTATTAAACTGTTTCATTAAAATTACACCTCGTTTATTAATTGTAAAAATCTTTCTGCCTTTTTCTCATTTTTAACCTCTTTATTGGCAATTACTATAATTTGTCCAAGTTTTTGCTTAGATATCATCGAGGAAAAATAATTCAATTCATTAGTTAACAACTTTCTTATTAAATTTTTTAATAAAGCAGCATCATCTATTGTAATAAACCCTTGATTAGGAGTATTGCGTATATGTTCAGAATTAATTGGGTGTGGATTTAAAGACCAAAATCCTTGTATCACGCCTGCTTTTTTAAGATAGTCAACTTTATCTATATAGTTAGTAGTGATTGGACTATTTCCTAAAATTATTATAGGTATTTTTTTTGATTCAATTCCAGATACTCTTATATTTATTGATTTACCAATAGCTTTAAGCATTGAATCAGAACGCAACAAGGCAGGATTTCCTTTGTGAGATTTATAATCCCCAATAAAGCTAATTTCTCTGTTATTATTCAATTTATAATTTGAAACAATACTCATTTTAATTTCAAATATTAATTTAATGTTTTTTGCAGTTTGATTAACCGAATCTGTTGAACATAATGCTAAGTCAGCACTTGATCTGTTAGTTAAGCCAATTTCTTCACAAACAACACCATTCACGGCATATAGATTAAAAGCATTCGCAATAGGTGTAAATAAATCCTTTGTCCATTTTTCAGTAAATTGTCCGATAAGGGAATTCCTTGACTGTAAAGTCTTACCTTCACCATCTATATTTTTTGGAACATAAGCAAAAAAACCGTCATTAAGGCTATAAAACAATTGTTCCGGGGAAGCAAAATTTCGCAGGGCTTCTTCAAAAAAGTGAACTTCAACCTTATTATTCCACAGTTTATCAATCAAACAATTCATCCTTTCTACTTTTAAAACAAATATATAGACGTTAGCCATTATTGTTATACTAGTCAGTAATAAGAATTGGATACCTATTGAAAATAATAACTCTATTGTAATTAATTTTAAGATTATACTCTACATTGTTGTTTTTAAAACGCAACTTTGGCTATCGTAAATTTAATAACTAAACCGTATTACATAACATTCGACATTTTCTACCTTTCTTACATGTGTAAAGTATAGATACAACGAATTAATTATTACCTTTGATAACAATTATAACATATATCTCCTTCTTTTTTCTTTTTGAATAACTATTTATTGCTTTATCTTTATCCTCATTTCAATTTTATCAACCCCATATCCTCCTTTTTGTATTTTCTTAAGGATCATTGCATTCTATGGTAGCCCAATTTTGAGGCAACATAAATATAAAAGTATTGGGCAATACACTACTAAGACTATCTAAACAATGGGAACCATCTATAGATAAAGGATCAATAAGTGAAATTGGCAATGATGATTTTGTCTTTAAAAAACATAATTATGAAACAAGTTAATAAAAATTATCCAGAGTGAATGAAGTGGATGTATTTGATAAAATAATTAAAGAATCCAAACTGAGTGGCTCGCAAAGTGGCTCGCAAAGAGCATATTTGAGAGTTGTTAAATAAAACAAAACACCGCAATCCATTGCAGTGTCTAGTTTCTTAATGGAGCTGGTGAGAGGAATTGAACCCCCAACCTACTGATTACAAGTCAGTTGCTCTGCCGATTGAGCTACACCAGCATATCTAAGAAATTATAAGCTTCACATTACCTCGTCTCTCTACGGATTCAAAAATGCTCGCATATCAATATATTCTCCGCTTTTTTCACCTTGAGTTCCTCGTACTGCTCGCTTGAATAATGGCGACCCAGAACGGACTCGAACCGTCGACCTCCAGCGTGACAGGCTGGCATTCTAACCAACTGAACTACTGGGCCGCAAATGCAGTACAGTGGTGGGCACAATAGGGCTTGAACCTATGACCCCCTGCTTGTAAGGCAGGTGCTCTCCCAGCTGAGCTATGCGCCCTTTT
>JALNWH010000106.1 GCA_023230985.1 Bacillota bacterium | reverse complement strand
TGTACTCCTATTTCCCTTAAAAAATTAACATAGTTTAAATCCAAAAGCCAACTGGCGTTATTATCCATTATCGCCTTATCTTCGCTAAAATTTATAAGCTTTGCAAATTGGACTTTAAATTTTTCGGCATTAGCATTGATTTCTTCTTGAGTTAACATTTTTCTCATATCTGTCCTGCCGCTTGGGTCACCAACCATAGTGGTTCCCCCGCCTAATAAGGCTATAGGTCTATGACCGGCTCTTTGCATATGTGCCATTACAATCATTTGAATAAAATGCCCAACGTGTAAGCTATCCGCTGTAGGATCAAAACCGATATAAAATGTAACGGATTCTTTATCAAAAAGCTCACGAAGTTCTTCTTCGTGGGTGACTTGTTCAATAAAACCTCTTTCTTCCAGCACGTCAAATACGTTTCTTTTTTCCATTTATTATTCCTCCTGTTAATTGTAATAAAAAATAAAACCACTCATCCCTACATAGGGACGAATGGCTCGCGGTACCACCCTAATTGGCATATTGCCCAACTCAAAAAGGATACAATCTTATATCCCCTTCCCGATATAACGGTGGAAGCCTCCGTCTCGGCTTACTTTCTATGGTTCAGCCTGAAGCTTAAGGGTGTATTTCACAAAATCTACCTTCCGGCTCTCACCATCCGCCGGCTCTCTCAGAGGTATACCCTTGTTACTTCTCCCTGTCATCGCCTTTTTATAATACCAATAGTTTATGTGTCTAATTATATATTTTACCTATAAGTCTGTCAATAGTATGTTGTGACAAGCCCAAATTTTCTGTTATAATAGTTACGATACGCACATGATTGTATTCCTATTATGGCTAATTAATATTTGAACTATAATATCGCACATAGTTTGTCACTATTGAAAGGAGCTAGCATCTAAATATGAAAAATTCTTATAAAGCAGATATTGTTCTACTTATCGTTACAGTAATTTGGGGTGCCGGATTCCCGGTGACAAAATTCGCACTGCAAACGATAACTCCCATGTACATTATCGCTTTTAGGTTTATTATCGCAAGTTTAGTTTTATCTATTGTTTTTTACAAAAAGTTAAAATATCTGAATAAAGAAATTATAAAACCCAGTTTATTCCTTGCATTCTTATTATTTATGACTTACGTATTCCAAACTATAGGTATGCAATATACTACTGCATCAAAAGCCGGTTTTTTCATCGGTATGGCAGTAATTATTGTTCCTTTCTTTTCTTATTTTTATTTAAAAACAAAAATTAAGACAAGAATAATTTTGAGCACAGTAATTGCAGCTATCGGTTTATTTTTACTCAGTTTTGAAGGCAGTGCTTTATCCTTTAATAAAGGCGATATTCTTATGATACTATCAGCTATATGCGCCGCTTGGCACCTTGTGTTCTCTTCAGCATATGTAGTAAAACACGATGCCATATTGCTTTCCTTATTACATATGGTATTTGTAGCTTTATTCGGCTCTATAACTGCCATCATTGTTGAACCGTTCCCAACAAATATTTCTGTTATTAGTTTTGGATCCCTATTATTTATGGGCATACTTTGCACTGCATTTGGATTCTTAGTGCAAATTGTAGCGCTTAATTACACTACTGCGACTCACGAAGCAATTATATTTACTATGGAGCCTGTCTTTGGTGCCATAACTTCATGGATTTTATTAAATGAGCAATTAGGTGTTAAAGGCATAGTAGGCGGAGTTTTAATAGTCTTTGCCATGTTGTTGTCTGAGTTGAATATTAAATTTTTTACTACTTCTTGATAGATACAAAATGGCCACCTGCAGATGTTCTAATATCAAATATGGTAATAAAAGCTCTTGAATCTATGGTTTTTATTATTTCTCGCAGCTTTTTAATATTTTTTCTTTCCAATATAATACTTAAGGTATAGGACTTGCTTTCAATCCCCATTCCTTCAAAAATTGTTACACCGAATCCTTCTTCTTTTAAAATTTCTATTGCCTCTTCAACATTTTCTTTTAGCACTACTTCAGCTGAAACCCTTCCCAGGGAAAGCTTTTCTTCTATAGTACCACCAACTAAATTACCACAAGCAAAACCTCCGCAGTAGGCAAAAATCAAGATGGGCTTGTCTATATTACCTACAACATTTCCCAAAACCAATAAAAAAATCATAACTTCAAAAAAACCAAGGGCAGCAGCTATTCTTTTATTTCCTTTTACTAATAATATTGTTCTTAAAGTGCCCATAGAAACATCGGTAATTCTTGCTAAAAAAATAAAAAAAGCTTGTATATAAATTGACATATTACCCTCCTATAGTTTTTATCTTATATTTTTGCAATCTTATTATACCATGAATTTTAAAGTAATTTCATGATATATTACGTTATTACCATTTGTTTAGGTGTATTTTTTATAATTTTTAATTTTTAGAATTTTACACCTTTAAATCCTTTAATTAACGTCGTTTTTTTTTTATAATTTTTAATTTTATATGCAAAATAGTATAAAGAAAGATTTTTTTTCTTATTATTTAAGAAAGGAGTAACTTGATGAATAAATTTAAAAAAATATTTGCAATTATTCTATGTGTAATCTTTGTATGCAGTTGTGCACCACAAATGCGTAGAATCGTACCACCCCAAGGTATAAAAAAACCTCATGTGCCATTGAGGCGCCCGGGAGTCGGAGAAAATGTTTTTGACGGCAAAATATCTGCATCTTATGAAAGAATTGATATAAGCTTCGGCAAGGTGACGGCATCTAATGCTGCAATAAAGTCAGGCCCAGGTGATAATTTTGACACTTTAGGAACAGTTACAACAGGAGACCAGCTTAATGTATATGGAAAAGTTAATGGCTGGTATCTCGTAAAACTGCCAAATTCCAGTTCCATCGGATGCATTAAAGAAAATCAACTTAAACCGCATATTTCAAATCTTGGACTAAAAAAGATACCCAGCGTTCCACCACCTACAAATAATGGAGCGCCTAATATTCCAGGAAGCCAGGGAACACCCAATGTTCCCGGTGAACAAGGTACACCCAATGTTCCCGATGAACAAGGTACACCCAATGCACCCGGTGAACAAGGTACGCCAGGCATGCCCGGTGCCCCGGCACAGCCTGATATGACTTTCCCGGGTCCGTCGAATACAACGGGAAGAGAGCCTAATGCCGGTAAAAATGAAGATACGGCAGGCACAGGCGCTATGACGACAGAGGAAAAAAGGATTCTTGATTTATGTAATTCAGAAAGATCCAAAACCGGAGCACCTGCACTGATAGCAAATAATGATTTAACAAAATTAGCAAGGATGAAATCAAAAGATATAGTTGATAACAACTACTTTAGTCATCAATCGCCAACCTACGGCTCACCTTTTGATATGATGAAAGATCATGGCATTAATTATATGTATGCCGGAGAAAACCTTGCGCAAAATTCTTCCGCTGAAAAGGCTTTTAATGCCTGGATGAATTCAGAAGGACATAGAAAAAATATTTTAAATGCAAACTTTACTGAGTTAGGTGTGGGGATTGCCCCCAAGGGTGATGGGAGCTTTATATACACACAAATGTTTATTGGCAAATAGTGCTAAAAGCTGCGTGCATGACATGCGCGCAGCTTTTATATAAAATGATATATCTGTTTTGTTTTACTACTGTTGGTTTATGCTGGTATTCCACCTGTTTTAACAGGTTTTTCTATAAGCTCTTTTTCGGAAGCTGCTATTATTACCGCACATGCAGCATCCCCTGTTATGTTTATTGACGTTCTCGCCATATCCAAAACTCTGTCAATCCCAGCAATAAGTGCTAACCCCTCTAGCGGGAGTCCAACTGCTTGGAGTACCATAGTAAGCATAATTAATCCCGCTCCAGGTACGCCGGCTGTGCCAATAGAAGCTAATGTAGCTGTTAATATTACTGTAACTTGTTGGCCGATTGTAAGATTAAGCCCATAAACTTGTGCTATGAAAAAAGCACAGACTCCTTGATAAAGAGCAGTTCCATCCATATTAATTGTCGCACCCAATGGTATAACAAAACTGGATATTGATTTAGGAACGCCCATCTCTTCTGATGATTTCATTGTTAGAGGTAAGGCAGCTGCACTGCTGGCGGTGGTAAACGCAAATATAGAAGCCGGCAAAACTAATTTAAAAAATTTAAGCGGACTGTAGTTAGCAAAAATTTTCAATGTCCCGCCGTATACTAAGATAGCATGCAGCAAGCAACCCAGATATACTACAACGATGACTTTTAATAACGGAAGTAATACTTTGGGCCCATGAACAGCAACAACCGGTATAATAAGTGCGAAAACACCGTAAGGGGCAAATTCCATTATGGCCCCTGTCATCTTATACATAGCTTCTGCTAATCCCTCAAAACCTTCCCGTAGTGACCTGCCTTTTTCCCCAACAGCCATTATACTGGCTCCCAACATAATAGCAAATACGATGATCTGTAGCATATTGCCATCGACTACGGCTTTAAACGGGTTCGTGGGTATAATGTTTAGTAAAGTATCAATAAAGCTTGGTATTTCCTTTGCGTCTGCTGTAGCATCCACGGGTATTGTATAACCCGCTCCTACTTTTAATAAATTAGCAAGTAACAGTCCTAAAATTACTGCGAAAGCTGTGGTTAGCAAAAAATATGCTAATGTCTTTCCACCGATTTTCCCGATTTTTTTTACGTCTCCCAAACCGAATGTACCGACCACTAGCGATGCCAAAACCAAAGGTACTACTATAAGCTTGATTAGATTTAGGAATAATGTACCGAAAGGCTTAATAAACTTGTCGGCAATTTCAGGAGAACCTTGAAGCAGTATTCCTACAAAAATACCTGCTATTAAAGCAATAAGTATCTTTGTAGACAGGTTTAGCTTCTTTTTCATAAAAACATCTCCTTCCTAAATTATTAATATTAAGTTAAAAATCTTTTATGCTATTACTACTAATTATGGTATAAAAATGTAGTTTTGTCCATTAATATAAATTTAATCATATTGGAATAAACGACAATAAAGTATATAATATTTTTGATAATTGAAACCTATTATCACTATTACAACTTAAGTTATTAATGTAGGAGGTTCCCATGAGACTTAGAACAAAACCCAATGCATTGGATACTTTACTAAAAAATCAAGATATGGTCATTTTTAAGCCAAATGAATACAAAGGTAAATGGAATCAACATTTTAATAATACTAATCCTATTTATGTTGAATTAGGAACGGGTAAGGGTAAATTTATCGTTGAGAATGCAAAAAAAAGCCCCAATATAAATTTTATCGGCATTGATGCAAAAAACGAAGTTCTTTATATGGCTTTAAAAAAAGCTCTAGAGGAAAAAGAGCTTACAAACTTGGCGCTTCTTCCATTCAATATTGAAAACATTGAGGAAGTATTCGACTATGATGAAGTAAATCGTTTATTTATAAATTTTCCCGACCCTTGGCCAAAAGCCAGACATGAAAAGAGGAGACTTACCAACATAAGGTTTTTGCAAAAATATAAAAATTTTTTAGAAAGCAATTCTCTCATAATTTTAAAAACAGATAATAAACCTTTTTTTGATTATAGTCTGGAGGAATTTAAACTGGCAGATTTTAAAACTATAAGTGTTACTTATGACCTGAAAAGCGAAAAGGATTTGGCTAATATACTCACCGAGTATGAACTTAAATTTATGGAAAAGGAAGTTAAAATAAACAGACTAATATGTACACTTTAATCGTTTAGATTAATATCAGCAAATACTATACCGGCTGTTTTACCGTTTCTATAAATAGGTATGGAAACGGTGATATTGTAATTGCCGGTAATTATAGAAATATACTCTTTGCTTACAAACAGTTTACCTTTTATAGCTTCCTGATAATACAGCCTTGATGTGCACTGCCTGTCTACTTCGGTATCGGGTATTTCTATGCTGGAATCAGTAATCCATCCTGAATCATTTACTAGAGCAATAAATTCAATATAGCTTAGAGTCTTTTGCTTTGCCATAAGATAATCTTGTAGTTCCCTACCAGTAAGGTGGTTTATTTCATTAGATTTAGATATATTTTCAACTAAGATCTTAGTTTTTTCTATTTTGGCTTTTATATCATCAGTAATCTTAAATCCGGTGGTAAAGCCTTCCATTATACTATTGCTATACTCGATTGCATTATTTAAGGTTACTACTGAATTGTACATAGTTTCTATTATAGATAGTTGCTCTTCCGTGGAGGCAGTGATTTCTTCAGATACGGCAGCATTTTGTTGTGTTGTTTCATTTATTATCTGTATTGCATTTCTTATTTCTTCTATGTTTTCTTTTTGTCTCGCAGTCATGCTAACTATCGCTTCTGCGGTTTTTCTGTTTTCTTCTACAGCCTCGTTTATTGTATCTGACTTATCCAGAGCCTTTTTTGCATAAGCTACATTTTCCCCTATTACTTTCGTCTGAACTTTAATGTTGGATGTTAGTCCATCTATTTCGTCAATAATGCCACTTACTAAATCTTTTATCTTTTTTGCCGAAGACGAAGAATCATCAGCCAATTTACTGACTTCCCCTGCAACAACGGCAAAGCCCC
>JALNWH010000105.1 GCA_023230985.1 Bacillota bacterium | reverse complement strand
CAGCGTTGCAGCATTCAACATATTTTCTTGACAATATTCCTATGTGTCCCATGGCAGTGACGAATAAATACGGAGAAAGTGCAGTGTTTACTCATGTGGCAGATGATACAAGAGGTGAAGATTTTGTACGAGCATTAGCTGTTGAAAGCCTAAACACTGTATATGTGGTTGACCATGTGAACACTGCAAAGGTTCTAAAAAAATCAGTAATAACAGGCTCTATAACAAATGCGGAAAGAATCGGAAAAGCATATCGGGAAGCTATAGAAGATAATAAAGATTGTGCAGAGGCTATTATAAGGGCGGGCAAAGGCAAGATGATGTTCAAAGGTATTATAAAAGGCAATAGCTATGAGACTCGTGCAGGTTATACATTTGGTGATATGTATATTACAGGAATCGAAAATTATGCCGGACATGAATTAAAGATTTGGTACCAAAACGAAAATATTATAAGTTGGTTGGATGGCAAATACTATGTAACCGTTCCCGATTTGATAATAGTGATGGATATGGGTGAGAAATTTCCGCTGCTTAATCCCTATGGAGAGAAAGGCATTGTTGTTACTGTTTTATGCCTGCCTACGCCTGATGTTTGGACAACAAAGAAAGGACTTGAGGTTTTTGGACCAAAAAGCTTTGGATACAATGTAGGCTGGACTCCCTTTTGCACAAAATAATGAGAATTGTTCTTCCGGTAGCGGTCTTGAATGACATAATAAAAAAATGGTATAATGAATCTACCCATGAACATAAAAGTTATTACCTTTCAATAGTTATAGACTTTTAAGGAAAAGCTAATAAGGCTGAAGACTATAACATTAAAATTCGGGTAATTGAAGGAGAAAAACAATTTTATGCGACTTTTATTAATGGAACTGCTGGATTTTTTAACGGTAGAATTCACTGTGATGCTGACGGCGGCATTACCGGTAATAGAACTTAGAGGAGCTATTCCTGTAGGCATTTCATTAGGTCTATCTCCTTTTCATTCCGCTATTTTGAGTTTTATAGGAAGTATGATTCCTGTACCTTTCATATTATTCGGTGCAAGACCGGTTTTTAATAGACTTAGAGACACCAAAGGTTTTAAAAGTTTCATAGGTAAACTTACAAGGAGTTCCATGGCTAAAAGCGGCAGTGTTAAAAAATACGGCTTATGGGGCTTATTCATATTTGTTGCTATTCCCATACCCGGAACCGGGGTATGGACAGGAAGTCTTATTGCCGCTCTTATGAATATGCGTTTCAAATGGGCTTTTCCAGCTATTTTAGCCGGTAATTTGGTTGCCGGTATTTTGATAATGGGGATAAGTGGTGGATTGTATAAAGTAATAACATAACCCAAATACCACAAATTACCGTGTCCAAACCATACATATCTATGCTAATATATAAGACAACAATTGAATATGGAACAGGTTGATAATTCTGTGCACTAAAACATATAGAAGGAGATGTAGTAATTAATGAGAACAAGAATTATTAGAACTGTGTCTAGATTGGCAATTTTGGCCTTGGTTATGATTGTATTGATGTCAAATTCAGTTACTGTTTTTGCACAAAGCAGTACAGGCATGCCGAGCAGTTGGGCAAAGGCGGATATAAGCAAGGCTAAAGAAAACAAAATTATTCCGGATAATATGGTTCTGGGTTACAAAACCAGAATAACCAGAGAAGAATTCAGCGAAATAGCTGTAAAACTATATGAAGCGCTTACCGGTTATAAAACTGTGCTGCAAGGAGCCAATCCTTTTATAGATACAAAAAACACAAGTGTAAGGATAGCAAATGATTTAGGTATAGTAAAAGGCAGGGGAAAAGGAATCTTCGCCCCTTATGATATGATAACCCGTCAAGAAATCAGCGTTATATTATATCGCACATTACAAGCTGCAAAACCCGGTTATAACTACGCATTTAACTATGATTATGTTTTTATCGATGATTATCAGATTGCTTCATGGGCAAAGGGCGCCGTAGGTTATTTATACGGTGTCGGTGTTCTAAATGGTGTCGGTTACGATATGTTTGATCCTATGAGGAATACTTCCAAGGAAGAGGCTATTGTTCTTGCCCAAAGGCTATATGATAAGATTTTGGCATCAAACGGTAATTTAGTTGTATCCAGAAGTGGGGTAAACAGGCGTCAAACTGTTTTAAGGTCACAGCTTGCTGAGTATTTATCTATGGAGATGGGCAAGCCTTACCAATGGGGTGGCACAGGACCCAACAGTTATGATTGCTCCGGCTTGGTATATGTGGTATATGGTAAGCTTGGTATATCATTACCTAGGGTATCCAGAGATCAGGCTAGGGTAGGGGTTTATGTAGATAAAGCTGAATTGGAGTATGGTGATCTTGTTTTCTTTGCAAAAGATGGGAAAACAGTAAGCCATGTTGGAATTTATGTTGGGAATGGTGAATTTGTACATGCTCCTCAAACAGGAGATGTGGTTAAAAGGAGCTCTTTAATGAGCGGATATTATTTGAACACTTATTACTCGGCGAGACGAGTGATTAATTAACTGTCACTTTGAGCAATGCGAAGAGTCTTTATTATCACGGGCGGCCATAGGTCGCCCCTACTTTTATCCCCTACACCTGTTTTCCGTAATATATCTCATTCATTTCCTTTGAAATCTTATCTTTTATATATTGCATTTCTTCGGGTTTTAAATTTTCAGGATCTATATTAAAAAGGTAATCATTTAGATTTAATTCCTTTATTTTCATCTTTGTATGGAATAAATTTGAGTCAAAAATATTAACATCCAGAGCATCGTATTGTTTTAACGTTTCTTCATTTATATAATCTTGAATGGAATTTATATTATGATCTATAAAGTATTTTTGCCCGTTTATATCTCTTGTAAAGCCTCGGACTCTATAATCCATCGTTATTATATCGGAATCAAAGCTTCCTATAAGGAAATTTAATGCATTGAGAGGAGATATTTCACCGCAAGTGGAAACATCTATATCGACTCGAAATGTTGATATCTCATTATCCGGGTGACTTTCCGGGTAAGTATGCACAGTAAGGTGGCTTTTGTCTAAATGAGCCAGTATACAATCCTTTAGATGTAAAAGTTCTCCCCTGTTACAGGAGGGATCTATTAGATTTCGACACATTTTTTCTTCTGAAATTAATACTGCAACACTGGCACCTTGAGGTTCATAATCTTGCTTTGAAATGTTAAGTATGCTGGCGCCAATAATATTTGAGACTTCACAAAGGATATTAGTCAAGCGTTCGGAATTGTATTGTTCATCAATATATTTAATATAATCACTTTTATCTTTTTCAGATTTTGCATAGCAAATATCATAGATGTTAAAGCTTAAAGCTTTCGTAAGATTATTAAAGCCATATAGTTTTATTACCTTTTTCAACCCTAACATCACAACCTTTATAAAATTTTATAATTAATACTAGCATATATTCATTAAAAAAACCAGTGGATATTAATTAACAATTTTTTTAAAATTCATACAATAGTTTCGGCCAAGAGTATTGATGCTATATTGCATTTTACCATAATTATTGGTATATTATGAGTTAGTTGACGATATTCGACATATATATAGAATATGTTTTCTATTTTTTATGACAAAAAAGGAGATAACCATGAAAATAAGCATTCGAAATAAAATAACGCTTACTATGTTGCTTGTTATAATACTTTTGGTATCTTCAGTCGGCATTATGACTTATAATAATACAAAAAATATTATTCTTACTCAAGTTAAACAAAGCAATTATGATACTTTAAAAAATGCAAATGATTATTTTTTGCAAAACTTTATGGCAGAGGCAGAGTATGTTGTAAATAACTGGGCAAACGATGTAGAAATAGTGAATTGGGTAAATAAGCCCAATCAGCCTAAAATGGTTACAACAATACCTGATGAATTTAAGAACATTCAGGATCAATGGATGGGATTTATAAAAAGCAGCCAAAATATAGCATGGGTTTATTTTGGACCTGAGGAGGACGGTTCACTATTTATAGCCCCATTGGATCCTACTATGCCGGAAGATTATGATTGCAGAGTTAGAGTTTGGTATGAAAAGGCAGTGGCAAATAGAAACAGAGCAGTTTGGTCGGATCCTTATCTGGATGCAGGAGATATAGGGGGTATTGTGGTCACAGTCGCAAGGGCAGTAGAGAAGGATGGCGATTTGGTTGGCGTTGTAGGTATGGATATCAAGCTACAGCGTTTGGCTGATATTTTTGATGATATCAGATTCGGAGATAACGGATATCTTATGCTTTTAAATGACGAGGGGGAAATATTATCTCACCCTAATAAAGAAAAGCTTCTGACTCGCGTATGTGATGATTCGGATTTGTGCGAGCAGTTTACTTCCCAAAGCGGTACAAAGATTTTTGACTATAAAGGCGAAGAAACTATAATAAGTTATATGGATGTACCGAAAACAGAGTGGAGATTGGTAGGCATTATGCCTATAGACTTATCAATACAGTTAATGCAAATTAAGAATAATATTCTCAAGATAGCTTTGATAAGCGTATTGTTTTCATTTTTGACAGGATCACTTCTTTCAGGTGTTATCACTAAACCATTACAGCAAATGATGAATACCATGGATAGTATCTCCAAAGGTGATTTAAACGAACGGATTGATATTAATTCCAATGATGAATTCCTTGTGCTGGGAAACCAGTTTAATGAAATGATAGATACCTTAAGGGGGTTGATTGAAGAGAGGAATCGGAATGTTGTAGAATTAATGAAAATGAATGAAGAGATATTAGAACAATCTCTTAAGATAAAAAATTATTCTGAAGAAAAAGAGACAATGAATATTGAACTTTCAAATATTTTGGAGGAACTTAAAAAGAATTATTTGTCTACTGTCAGAGCTCTTGCCAGTGCTATTGAGGCAAATGATAAGTATACTTGGGGTCATTGTGAGAGGGTAGCAAACATATCTATAGCAATAGCAAAGGCTATGGGTCTTGGTAAAGAGGATATAAGTATTTTGGAATTTGCAGCATTACTCCATGATATAGGGAAACTGGGTATCTCTCCCGAAATATTAAATAAAAAAGGAAAGCTTACTCAAGAAGAGTTTGAAATTGTTAAAAGGCATCCCGGCATAGGATATGAGATTCTATCAGAGGTTGAATTTTTATATGATAGCAGGAAGGTATTGTTACAACATCATGAGAGGGTTGACGGTAACGGTTATCCCCAAGGATTATATGGGGATAATATTGTATCTTTGGCAAAAATAATGGCTATTGCCGATGCTTATGATGCTATGACCAGTTCAAGGCCTTATAGGGAGATACCTCTTACGAAAGAACAAGCAATAGAAGAGCTTGTTAAAGGCAGAGGTACACAATTTGATGAAGAAATAGTAGATTGCTTTATAGAATTATTAAATGATCCTGATGTGGAACTCTAGGAGAGATTGTTATATAATTTATATAATACTATAAAAAGGGGGAGAAGTTTTGAAAAAATTATCTATTGTAGCTTTAGTTTTAGTTTTAGCGATGGTGTTCACCGGATGCCATATTGACGAGATTAGGCTTAATGATGCATTTAAGAAAACACAGGATATTACTTCTTTAGAAAGCGAAATGAATTTAAGGTTTACTATAGAAGCAGAAGGTTTACCTGAAGAACAACAACAGAAGTTTCAAGAAATTTCTGAGGTTTTAAATTTGGCAAGTCTTAATATTAAGCAAAAGATGCTGCAAAACGAAGAAAAGGATGCCGTAAAGGCAATGGCAGACATCGAATTTGACGCCGCTGAGTTGGGCATGAATATAGACACTTCAGTTTGGATTGAAGCTGTTTTTTCGGAAGAAGATTTTAAGTTGGTTGAAATAATAAAGATACCGGATATTGCTAAACTTTTGTTATCTCTAAATGGATTGCCGTCAAAGGATTACATACTATATGATATCAAAGATATCATGAGCGAGATACAAGGGGATATAAGCGGATTTTCTAACTATTATAAAAATGTTAACTCTAAGGTAAAAACCTTGCAGGAAAGCTTTTTAAAAAGTTTTAATCCGGGATTTACAGCGGTTAAATATAAAGGACAGAAATTGTATTATAATGAAAAACAAAATATTTACGAAGTAAGATTAGACGATGCAAAATTTAAAAAGCTTTTAGGGAACTTTGTAAATTACTCTTTAGATAATGAAGAAGTACTTGAATTTCTAGAAGAGTATTTTGAATTTATTATGAATATAGCGACTTCTAATATAAGTGAAAATCAACCGGAACAAGAAGAGAAGCTGGAAAGTTTGGTAAATGTGGATGAATTGCTGCCGGAATTAAAAGAAAAGTTTTCCGCTTTCATGGATATATATAAGGATGAAAAAATCATAGGAGATGAGGGCATTGTGATAGAATATACTGTTAATGAAGACGGATATATTGTGCGTGAAAAAGGGAATTTTGATTTCATAATTGATTTGAAAACCCTTGGAAAAGCCTTTGGCGCCGAAGAATTTGAAGTTGAAGAATTAGAAGGTGTATTTAAATTCAACATAGAATTTGATTCAAGATCATTTAATATAAACGAAGAAATAGAAATAGAAATGCCGGAAGTCGATGGGGATAATTCTTTTAATGTATTGGATTTGTT
>JALNWH010000104.1 GCA_023230985.1 Bacillota bacterium | reverse complement strand
TGGAGGGATGACAGTGGCAGCAGTTGACTTGGGAGCCAATGCTACCCGGATTTATGGAATAGTAGAGGCATTGTTTACAGGCATAGGTGTAGTTTATTATTGGGGCAAAAACTTTGAATTCGGGGCAAAGGACGACCTTAATGCAGGTCCTACCTACCCGGAATTATTGGAGATCCGGGAAAGGCCCGTATATGTTGACCCGGATACGGGAGAAACTTTATATATGGTCATGGGGACCAACCTTAGTCCTGCAGCGACACAGGTGATAGAGGGACAAGAGGGAATAGAGCTTATGGGAGACGGACATAAACTTAAATCTGATGTGGCTTTAAGAAAACATGAGCTTAAATTGGATGAATACGATGGGCATCATCTATTAGTTATGTCCTATGATGCAAGCAGCAAAGAGGTTGCCGAGGCGAAGAGAGATGAAATAGACTTTGGCGGATTGGTGCTTGAGTATTACTCAAACGAGGAAAACGCAGACAACAGCTCTGCTAACGCTTATTTTCATTATGTGGAAGATACAAAAAAGGCTACTATAGTTATTTCACTTACTAAGAGTGAAGAATATAATGAAATCTATAATATTAAAACCCCTGTACCGACTAATCTAATGCTGATGAAAGTAGCTGAATTGCCAAGACTCACAGGAGCAAGCTATTCAGATACAGCCGGAGAGAAAAAGGTAACTGTAAACGGTGAACATTTGGATAAATTAGAATCCATCAGCTTCTTCGCAGTGAATAGTGAAAATGAAGATGATATTTATCTTATAGGCAAGTTAAAAGATGATGAAATAAAAGCAAAGATAGTCGATAATAGTGAAAATAAAGAATTGACCTATATTATTGACAATTTACCTGATACTTTACCCAGTGGAGATTACAATATTAAAGTAACGGGAATTTTGGAAGGCTATACAGCAGATACGGTAACTACTACTGAAACATTTGAATACGAAAACCTCAAACAACCTGCAAACCCGTCGATAGGCAATATTGAACCCATGGGTGACGGTATGGTTAAGGTAAATCTTAATAGTCCGGTAAAAGAGTGTGATGGCTATATAGTCAATGTATATAAAGACGGTAAGCCTACAGATGTAAAGGGACTTACTTTTGGGAAGGATGAAGACGGGAAGGATGAAGATATTATCCTATTCGGCGGAAAATACGAAGTACCAAAATTTGAAACAAAAACAGAAAAAGATGAGGACGGAAATGAAACGGAAACACTTATAATTGGTGAAGATGGTAATCCAATAAAAATAGGCACAGTGGAAAAAGGTCTAAGTTACGGTACTGACTATACCCTTGGTATTTCAGCCTATAATGTAGAAAGTGATGGGAAGATGTATATATCCGGTGAAGTAAACTCTGACAATTTCAAGTTTACTAAACCAAAAACAACAAATATAACGGCAACAGGAACTCCTGCTTCGGTAAAAACTATTGAAGTAAATTATACGGGAGAAGAAGAATCAAAGTTCGATATGCCTTACTATAAACAAAAAGATATAGAATTAACTCTAACTGCAAATCACCCGGTAAAAGGCAAATGGAGCTTAGATAAACGGGAAGATGAAGGATATTGGGGAGAAATAACTGAAAGTACGAATACAATAAAAATTGAATTGGAAAACTTAGACGAAGGAGAGCATCTATTAGAATTCAACGGAAAAAATAACAGTAATGACAGTGTAAGCTTCTCCTATGTATTCACAGTAGACACTATGCCACCAAGACTCCTTATAGAAAGCCCTGATAACGGAGGATTTTTCGATAATGAGAAAGTCTTAGAGATAAAAGGTATCACTGATGAAGATGCCACTATCACAGTTACAAGAGGCAAGGAATCAATATATAAAGATAAGCCCATATTGGACGGAGACGGCAGATTTGTCATAACGCTTAATAATTTGCCAAAGAACTATAGCTCCCATAATCTCATTATTACAGCGGAAGATGCCGTAGGCAATAAAATAAAAACGGATAGAACTATTGTTAACAGAGACTTAGGCAAGATAACCAATTGGAGACTTTACGCCGGAGAAGAGGATATAACAGATAAAAACATAATGAAAAAAGGCGGAATATCAAATATTCAACTATCCCTTAGAGGCAATACAGGGGGAATGTCCCTTCAAAGTACCGGCTCAGGGGGATATGAATTGATAATAGATGATCCGAATATAGTATCCTTCAGCGTATTTGACAATAAAGGTAAAGCAAGCTTAGATAATGACAATAAGCTTACTGTCCAAGAAGATTCTGTAGGTGTGGTATCCGGAACTCTAAGAATCTCTGACACTCACTCAATAAATGCCGGTGCATACTTTGACGAAGATAGGATACCGGATCCGAAACCGGAGCCAAAGCCAGATTCCGATAAAAGTTCAGATAGGGAAAAACAGTCCGATCCGGGCTTAGCAGACCCAAGCAAACCTGCACTGCCATCCTTTGAAGAGGAATTGCCTATGCCAAAGGAATTGCCTTTACCAAGCTATTCTGTTCGTGACATTACCACAATAAAGGCGGCTGCCGGTGAAAAGATATACTATAATATACCGAAAGACATTGACCCGAATTTAGTAATAGTTATCTACACTACACCGGAAGGAGAGGAGATTCTTTTACCTCTAAGTGTAGTAGAAAACGGGAAATTAACCTTTAAGACACCCTACGAAGGAAGCTATCGCATAGTAGAAAGCAAAGTTACCTTTGATGATATCAAAGGGCATTGGGGTAATGCAGATATACTCTATGTAGCTGCAAGAGGCCTGTTTAACGGAACATCCGAAGGAATATTCTCACCTTTCGTCAAACTAACCCGTGCCATGATGGTTACAGTATTGGGGAGATTGGCTAATGCAAACATAGATGGCTTATCCTCCGCCTTTGCGGATGTACCGGAAGGAACCTGGTATACAGCCTATGTTACCTGGGCTAAAGAAAATGGAATAGTAGCAGGTGTAGGAGATAACAGCTTTGAACCTGACAGAGAAATAACTCGTCAAGAGTTCTGCACTATACTCTATCGCTATATGAACCGTATTGGATTAAAAATGGAAACGGAAGAACTACCTTTTGTCGACAGTGATAATGTGGCACAATGGGCTGCAGAAGCTATGAAAGCATGTGTAGGAGCAGGCTTGATTGTCGGATATGACAATCAGGTTCGACCGGAAGATTCCGCAATGCGCTCTGAAGCTGCAACTATATTTGCCCGATTGATTAGACTATTAACAACTTTGGATATGGAGTAAAGCCATGAAAAGAAGAATACTGTTACTATTAACTTTAATTATATTACTGCATACTTTCCCTTTATCTTTATGGGTACAAGCGGATGATTTTGCTTTAAGAGTGGGGGTGCTTGACACCGGTATTCTTTATAGACATGACGGACTAAAGGAAGTCAAAATAGAGCCGGGGGAAAACTTAGTTTTCCCCGGCTACAATACCACTGACTTATTGGGACATGGTACGAGGGTAGCGGGTTTGATTGTAAAAGAATGTCCCGATGCCACATTAATACCTATGGTAGTTGTATCTCGATATTTGTCGGGATTAAAAAAATCCTGTAATGCCTTAGAAATAGCCAATGCCATAATCAAAGCCATAGATGAATATGACTGCAAGGTACTAAATCTTAGCTTTGGCTTAAAGGAAGACAATGAAGAACTCCGCAGGGCCATAGAATATGCCGAGAAAAAAGGTGTGGTAGTGGTAGCGGCAGCCGGAAATAATAAAGATACCGAATCGAATATTGTTTTTTATCCAGCGGCTTATGAAACGGTGATTGCCGTAAATGCTGTTGATGAAGAAGGAAAACCTGCTTTTTTTCCTAAAGAAAGCTATAGCTTTATCTCTGCTTGGGGAATAAATGTGCCTGTACTTTCCTTTGGATTTTCCATAAATCCGCCTAAGGCTTCCGGAACCTCTTATGCGGCGGCAACCGTTACGGGCTGGGTATCAGAGCTATTAAGGAATAATCCTGATTATAGTCCCGCCCAGGTAAGGAAGGAATTAACAATGGAAAACAAGTAATCTTCATATTAAAACCCATAAAAATCACTTTATCCAAAACTATATTGTATTATGGTATGTAATCGAAAAGAAGTATAAAAATTAAATACTTGCTTCACTATCGTCTAGTTATGACCGTTATATATTTTTAAAAGGAATAAGTTAAATAAAATAAACCCATTGACATATTATTATAAATGTGGTTAGATTAGACGGAAAGTTTCTCTTAGTTGAGCAACTAAGACTTAATTAAAAAACTATTAAAACTAAATAATTAAACATAAGGTTCTTGATGATTAATAGGGAAAACGGTGTGAAACCGTTGCAGCCCCCGCTACTGTGATCGTGACGAAATCAATTAATACCACTGGATTAAATCCGGGAAGGTGTTGAGAGTAGGATAAAGCGAAAGCCAGGAGACCTGCCTGATTGTTTAGACTAAGTGACCTTCGGTGGGAAGGATAAGCTTTTGTTTTATTTCTATAGCAAACAATAACCTCCCGACAATAGGTCGGGAGGTTATTGTTTTTGCCCGTTATTCTGAGGCTTCTTTTATATACGTCATTCTGAGGCTTTGTCGAAGAATTTTTCTATCGAAGAGAAGACTCTTCGATATCGCTCAGAGTGACGATAAAAAAACAGAGTTACAGTAAGGGAAAGAGCAGTATAACGATAAAGAAAAGCAGAGTAAAAGTAGGGAAAAGAATAAACTGACAACATAAGAAATGGAGGGAAAAGGATGAGATTAAGAAAAACAACAGTATTAATGATTTTTGTTCTAATTATATTATTTGGAGGGTGTGGGGTAAAGGAGCAAAATAATACAGTAAATAAGAAAGAAAATGCAGAAGAAGGAGAGTTCACTGAAGAATTTGGAGTTGCCATTTACGATGATAGCGTTAGTTTCACCGACGGCAGAGGAGAAAAGGTCATATTGAAAAAGAATCCTGAAAGAGTGGTTTGCCTATTTAATTCTTATTTAGAAATATGGGACAGTGCCGGAGGTAAAGTTATCGGTACTATAGAGGATTCTGCAGAGAAGTCTATAGAGGGTGCAAAAGATGCTGAAATTGTAGGAACCCTGGGGGCGCCAAGTTTAGAAAAAATTATTTCTTTAGAACCGGATATAGTAATATTAAATGCTAATTCAAAAATAAATATGGAGTTGGTACCTGCCTTGGAACAAAACGGTATTGATGTTGTAGCTTTGAATTATTTTGTAAAAGAAGATTATTTTGAAATAATAAGGCTTTTTACTGCATTGACAGACAGGGATGATTTGTTTGAAGAATATGGTTTAAAAGTAAAATCTGATGTAAAAAGTATTATCGAGAAAGCACCAAAGGATAAGAATATAACTGCCTTGCTTATGGTGGCCAGTGCAAAGAACATAACGGTGCGGGATTCCTCTTCTTATGTAGGACAAATGCTTAAGGATTTAAATTTAGAAAACATCTCAGACGGCCCTGTTTTATCTACAGAGGTCAAAGCTTTTAGCTTAGAAACCATATTGAAGGAGGATCCGGATTATATTTTTGTACAATTGACAGGAACAGATCAAAATAAAGTCTTTGAAAAATTAAAAGAGGATGCGGAATCAAATCCTGCTTGGGCATCTTTAAAGGCTGTAAAGGAAGGCAGATATATTTTTCTTCCCAAGGATCTTTATATGTATAAGGCTAACCATAGATATGCGGAAGCCTATGAAGGGCTTGGCAAGATAATCTATCCGGATATCTTTAATTAATACTGATTTTATAAATTATTTGAACTTTATTTTGCATAAGGAGAATATTCATAAATGGGTAGAAAAGCATTTATACTGATAGGGCTTGCCCTTTTATTCGCTTTAAGTTTTTTTATCAGTGTTGGTAATGGAGCAGTAAAGGTTTCCCCTAAGGAAATTATTAAAGTAGTTTTTCATCAAGATAAATCCATGCATTATCAAATTATATGGAATGTGAGATTAACCAGAACCATTGTTGCCGCTTTGGTAGGTATTTGCCTATCATTGTCGGGGGCAATACTCCAGGGTATTATGAGGAACCCGCTGGCAGGACCTAATATTATTGGAGTTTCCTCCGGCGGCGGTCTGGCGGCATTGATTATTTTGATACTGTTTCCGCGATATTACTATCTTGTTCCCATGGGTGCCTTTGTCGGTGCATTGATGGCAACTATGTTTATTTACGGTATTGCTTGGAAGGGCGGTGTCCATCCTACACGGTTGGTACTTGCCGGAGTGGCTATGTCGGCACTTTTGAATGCGGGGATAAACGGGCTTATGACCTTTTATCCCGACAGAGTGGTAGGAGTAATAGGATTTATGGTGGGAGGCTTATCTGCAACCACTTGGACTCAAGTAAAAACCATATTTTATTATGCCGTGGCAGGGACCTTTATCGTAATGCTGATACCTCAGAAGCTTAATATTTTAATGTTAGGGGATGAGGTGGCGGTGGGCTTGGGGTTAAATGTTGAAAGAACCAGACTTGCCTTTATAATATTATCCTCCTTATTAGCGGGGAGTGCGGTAAGTGTTGTGGGAATGTTAGGTTTTGTAGGACTTATGGTGCCTCATATTGCAAGGCTATTTATCGGACATGATTATAAATACCTGTTTCCTGCGGCTGTTTTATTAGGA
>JALNWH010000103.1 GCA_023230985.1 Bacillota bacterium | reverse complement strand
AGGTGCATCAACAGGTGCTTTTGAAGCTGTAGAATTGAGAGATAAAGATAAAAATAGATATATGGGGAAAGGTGTTTTGACCGCTATCAATAATGTAAATAGCATTATTGCTCAAGAAATTATTGGTATGGATATTTTAGATCAGATTGGGATAGATAATAGGCTGATTGAATTGGATGGAACACATAACAAATCAAAATTGGGTGCCAATGCTACACTTGGTGTTTCACTAGCTGTAGCTCATGCAGCTTCAAATGAATTGGGCATCCCTTTATTAAACTACATAGGCGGAATCAATGCGAAGGTATTACCGGTACCAATGATGAATATTTTAAATGGGGGAGCCCATGCAGACAATAATGTTGATATACAAGAATTTATGATTATGCCCACAGGGGCTGAAAGTTTCAAAGAAGCCGTAAGGATGTGCGCTGAAATATTTCATAATTTAAAGGAAGTCCTTAAAGAACGAGGTTATAATACATCAGTTGGTGACGAAGGTGGATTCGCCCCAAACCTCACATCTAATGAAGAGGCTTTACAAGTTATTGTAGAGGCTATTATTAAATCAGAGTACAAACCGGGAGAAGACATCTTTATAGCTTTAGATGCTGCTGCAACGGAAATGTATAAAGATGACGGCAAGTATCACCTGGAAGGCGAAGGTGTAGTGAAAAATTCTGAAGAAATGGTAGCTTATTATGAAGAGATTTCAAGCAGGTATCCGATTATATCAATTGAAGATGGATTGGCGGAGGAAGACTGGGACGGGTGGAAGTTGATGACAGAAAAATTAGGAGAAAAGATTCAGATAGTTGGTGACGATTTATTTGTAACAAACACTGAAAGATTAAAAAAAGGGATTGATTTGGGAGTTGCTAATTCTATTTTAATAAAATTAAATCAGATTGGAACCCTAACCGAGACACTAGATGCAATTAGCATGGCAAATAATGCAGGTTATACTGCTGTCGTTTCTCACAGATCCGGTGAAACGGAAGATGTCACTATTGCTGACTTGGTAGTTGCAGTTAATGCAGGCCAAATAAAGACTGGTGCACCTTCTAGGACAGATAGAGTGGCTAAGTATAATCAGTTAATTAGGATAGAGGAGTTTTTAGGAGAGTCTGGAATATACGCCGGTAAGAAAGCATTTTTCAACTTATAAAATATGTGAATAAATATCATAAGCTGCTTAACAAAAATAGTTATGGCATCAACTGAACAACTTGGCTTTTAGGGGGTATATATTTATCCCCTATATTATTGTAATATTATAAGTATTATGTTAGAATCAATTTGTTGCAAACTTATAAGTATAGGAGGTGTATCCATGAGGATATTTCTAATAGTAATTCAATTTGTGGTATGTATAACTTTAATAGTGAGTGTGTTGCTACAGCCCGGAAAAAGTGCCGGTTTATCGGGTTCAATCGCTGGTGGCGCTGAGCAGCTTTTTGGTAAACAAAGAAGCAAGGGTTATGAAGCTTTATTTGCGAAAATAACAACAGCTTCTGCTATTTTATTTATGTTATTATCAGTCGCTTTAGTAATGGTGAAATAGTTATTGTTTATAATTATTTTAGTTATAAAATATTTTAAATAAAAGATAAATTAATAGAAGTACTGACAGATAAAGGGAGGAAATTGATATGGATATAATAGTTTTAGCTCCTTTAGCAGGTGTGTTGGCATTAATATTTGCCGGTTTTTTAGCTAACGGGATTGCTAAAAAGGATCCCGGCAATGAAAGAATGAAAGAAATTATGGGGTATATACACGAAGGAGCAATGGCATTTTTATTCAGAGAATATAAGGTTTTGGTTGTTTTTATAATAGTATTATCCTTGATTATCGGTTTGTTGCTTAAAAGCTGGATAACTGCAATATGCTTTATAATAGGTGCAATATTTTCGATTTTAGCAGGATATTTTGGTATGCAAGTTGCCACGAAAGCAAACGCGAGAACTGCAAATGCAGCACAACATGGACAGAATGAAGCACTGGGTATTGCTTTTAATGGCGGTGCTGTTATGGGGATGTGTGTTGTTGGGCTAGGCCTACTAGGCGTAGGTGCCTTATATATACTTATAAAAGATGTTGAAATAGTTACGGGATTTGGCTTGGGTGCCAGTTCTATTGCTTTATTTGCCCGTGTAGGTGGGGGTATTTATACAAAAGCTGCCGACGTCGGTGCGGATTTAGTCGGTAAAATTGAAGCAGGTATCCCTGAAGATGATCCTAGAAACCCGGCTACTATTGCGGATAATGTAGGTGATAATGTAGGTGATGTGGCCGGAATGGGTGCAGATTTATTTGAATCATATGTGGGTTCTATAATTTCCGCTTTGACGCTTGGTGCAATTTTTTATGCAGGTAAGCCGGAAGGTATTTTATTCCCTTTGCTTCTTTCTGCAGTGGGTATTGTTGCCTCAATAATAGGAACCATGTTTGTAAGGACAGGAGAAGGTGCAAACCCGCAATCAGCATTGAAAAATGGTACTTATGCTAGCTCGATAATTGTTTTAATAGCCGCTTTTTTTATGAGCAAATCAATGTTTGGTGATTTAGGTGCCTTTGTAGCAATAGCATCTGGGGTAATAGCTGGTGTAATTATAGGTTTCCTCACTGAAATATATACTTCTGATAGTTATAAATATGTAAAAAGAATTGCACAGCAATCTGAAACAGGACCTGCCACTACTATAATCAGTGGATTGGGAGTAGGTATGTTATCGACCGTAGCGCCTATAATATTTATTTGCATTGCTGTAATTGCTGCTTATAGATATGATGGATTATATGGAATAGCCCTTGCTGCGGTAGGAATGCTATCGACTGCCGGCATGACTGTTGCAGTTGATGCTTATGGTCCTATTGCGGATAATGCCGGAGGTATAGCTGAAATGGCAGAATTGCCTGACTCTGTAAGAAAAATAACTGACGCTCTTGATTCTGTCGGCAATACAACTGCTGCAATCGGAAAAGGGTTTGCCATTGGTTCTGCTGCTTTAACAGCATTGGCGCTTTTTGCTTCATATTCTCAAGCAGTAAACTTGGATAAGATTGATTTACTTGACCCCTATGTAATAGTTGGTTTATTTATAGGCGGAATGCTTCCGTTCCTATTTGGTGCTTTGACAATGGAAGCAGTAGGAAAAGCTGCTTTTGATATGATTGAAGAAGTGCGAAGACAGTTTAAAACTATACCGGGCATAATGGATGGAACAGGCAAACCGGATTATGCAAGATGTGTTGATATTTCAACCGCTTCTGCATTAAAAGAAATGATTCTTCCCGGGCTTATGGCTGTTATTGCACCTATTGCAGTTGGGGTAGGCCTTGGAAAGGCTGCATTGGGAGGACTTCTTGCCGGTTCTTTATTATCCGGCGTATTATTGGCAATAATGATGTCTAATGCAGGTGGAGCTTGGGATAATGCAAAAAAATATATAGAATCAGGTGCCCATGGCGGCAAAGGGAGTGAAGCTCATAAAGCAGCTGTTGTGGGAGATACGGTGGGAGATCCTTTTAAAGATACTTCAGGGCCTTCCATGAATATTCTTATTAAGCTAATGACTATAGTAGCATTAGTCTTTGCACCACTATTTTTATAGAATATTGGAATATAATAAAAGAGATGCCATATGGCATCTCTTTTAAATTAGCGCTGCGTTAGCTAATAATTTTTCTAAAGAACATTTGATATTGTGCATTAAGGTATTCTAAATGCACAAGGTACGGTTATACATTTTCCACATACTTGACATTCATCCAAATCAGAATAATAATTATCTGTTTCTTTTAACCATGCATAACATTTATGCCTGTCAAATCCTTCTACTTTTAGCGCCCCGGTAGGGCAGGCATCAACACAAGTTCTACAGCTGCCGTTTCTTTTGTATAAACAGTAATCTTCCACACATGGTGCATCATACTCTAATGGCACATTGATTACAAAACTGCCATATCGTCCTGCACAGCCGGATTTAGTAATAAGCATGTTATTGATTCCGAAGTTTCCTAAGCCACATATTCTTGCAACATGTCTTTGCGACCACCTATGCATAAGCATATTTTTGTCAAAAGACTCACGTGCAGGATTAGAGCTGCATTTTATTCCACGTGTTCCTAAAAAGACACCGATATCAACGATTATTTCATCTATAAAATTATTTGTTTCAACATAAGCTATAGCCCATTCTTTAGAAATATAATGATGATTTTTATTTATTGCCACTAATTCCTCTGTAAAAGGCAAAAAGAAAGATACAACGGATACCCCATCTATTAACAGATCAGAGGGAAGATAATGATTAGATGCAGCGATATTTTTTAAATCTTTAAAGTCAGGATGATTAGCATCTGCAAAACCCACAAGAGGCTTTCTGTATTTTGTAGTTTTATTGCTTTTTTCTACTAAAGAATTAATTTTTTTTATTATAAGATTATTTAAATTCATAAAAACACCTTCCTTTACATTGTATGGATTCATAATATTTCAAACATTACCTTTTACTAATTTAACATAACAGAATTATATAAACAATATTGCAATTGTAAAACATGAAATTAATTATCGAAAATTAAGCATAATATGTATATACATGTTACAATTGAAACGTAAATAATTATATGGAGGAAAAAATGGATTTAACAAAAAAAGTACAGAATTATATGAAAGAAGAAGCATATAGTCCATTATTGCTAGCTGAATTGGCAAGAGCTATCGGTATAAATTCCGAAGAGCAAAAAGAACTTAAAAAAGTTTTAATACACATGGAAGAAGAAGGGCTGATAGTCAGGACAAGAAAAAAAAGATATGGATTGCCGGAGAAGATGAACCTTGTAGTGGGAGTGTTGCAAGGCAGTCAAAAAGGTTTCGGCTTTCTTCTTCCGGATGACCCTAAAGAAAAAGATTTGTATATCCCGGTTGAAAACCTAAATGGTGCCATGCATAATGATAAAGTTATTGCAAGGATTACATTGGGAAGTATAGGGGGCAACAAAAGAGTAGGGGAAGTAATAAGGGTATTAAAGCGGGGAAATGAGAAGGTAGTTGGAGTTTTTGAAAAGAATAAAAAATTTGGTTTTGTAATGCCGGACGACAGAAGAATTTATCAGGATATATTTATTTCTAAGGATGATTTCGGTAAAGCAAAAGAAGGTTATAAAGTTGTCGTGGAAATTACAAAATGGCCGGAAGGCAGAAGAAATCCGGAAGGTAAAGTAATTGAAGTATTAGGTTATAAGGATGATCCGGAAATTGATATTATTTCAATTATTAGAATGCATAATTTATCTGAAGATTTTTCGTCTGATGTAAAGAAACAAGTGTTAAAAATACCTGATGAAGTAGAAATAAAACAAACCGCAGGCAGAAAAGATTTAAGAAATAATTTAATAATAACTATAGATGGTGATGATGCTAAAGACTTGGATGATGCTATATCGTTGGAAATATTAGATAACGGCCACTTTCTTTTGGGAGTTCATATAGCAGATGTCAGTCAATATGTATTTGAAAAAAGCCCCTTGGACAAAGAGGCATTAAGCAGAGGGACAAGCGTATATCTGATTGATAGGGTTTTGCCTATGTTGCCAAAAGAATTGTCAAATGGTATATGCAGCTTAAGCCCACACTGCGATAGATTAACTTTAAGTTGTAGTATGGAAATGGATGCCAAAGGGAGAGTGATCGAGTATGATATATATGAGAGTGTAATCAATTCGAAGGAAAGAATGACCTATAATGACATTAATAAAATACTTGAATGTGGAGATAATGAATTAAAAAAGAAATATGATTATCTTTTGGATACATTTAAAAATATGGAAAAATTGATGGAGGTTCTAAGAAACAAAAGAAATGAAAGAGGCAGTTTAGATTTTGAATTTGATGAAACAAAAGTAGAATTGGATGATAAGGGCAAACCGATAGATATAAGACCTTATGTAAGAGGAGTTTCAGAAAAAATCATAGAAGAATTTATGATTGCTTGTAACGAAACAATTGCGGAGCACTTTTACTGGAAAGAGATGCCTTTTATATATAGGGTACATGAAGAGCCGGATTCTGAAAAGATGCAAGCTTTTAATCTTTTGATACATAACTTTGGCTATAACATCAAAGGAACGGAAGATGTGCATCCAAAAGCATTACAAGATATTCTAGAAAAAGCTAAAGGGAAAAAGGAAGAAAGATTGGTAAATACTTTGCTTTTAAGGTCTTTGAAGAAAGCCAAATATGATGGTAAAAATTTAGGGCATTTTGGCCTGGCATCAAGGAATTATTGTCATTTTACAGCACCTATAAGAAGGTATCCCGATTTAATGATTCATAGAATTATAAAGGAAGATTTGCACGGAAAAATAAATAAAGAAAGAGCTGAAAAACTTCAGGAAATAATTCCATATATAGCAATACAATCATCTGTTAGGGAAAGAGGGGCGGACGAAGCTGAAAGAGAAATAATTGATTTAAAAAAGGCGCAATATATGGAAGATAAGATTGGAGAAGAATTTGAAGGGATAATCTCCGGGATAACTGCTTTTGGGATGTATGTTCAACTGGAAAACACTGTTGAAGGGTTAGTACATGTTAGCAATATGGAGGACGATTATTATATATTTGATGAGAGCAACTATTTATTAATAGGTGAAAGAAAAAGGAAAGTTTTCAGAATTGGTGATATAGTAAAAATAAATGTATTATCAGT
>JALNWH010000102.1 GCA_023230985.1 Bacillota bacterium | reverse complement strand
CATAAGTCTTATTAAAACCTCCTTAGATATAGTAGTATCAATAGTTACATCACTATTATTATATCATATCTTACTACATCTTTGGATGGTTTATCTCGAAAAATGTTTACTCGTTAGAGCTGGCACCTCAAACTTCCTAATACTTTAACAAAATAATCCGGTAGAGGGGCTCTGAATTTTAAATCCTTCTTAGTTATAGGATGATTTAAACCTAGAATACTGGCATGTAATAGCTGACCTTTTAAATTGAATCTATTCTTTTTATAGCCATATAGTATATCACCTACAACCGGATGTCCAATATAAGACATATGAACCCTAATCTGATGAGTACGACCTGTTTCCAGTTTTGCTTCTACCAATGTATTATTTTTAAAACTCTCTAAAATTTTATACTTAGTTTCTGCATACTTGCTATTTTTCGAAGTAACCATCATCTTTTTTCTATCAACGGGATGTCTACCTATAGGTGCTTTTACTACTCCGGTCTCAGACTTCATTTTGCCCTCAAGCAAAGCAACATATTTTCTTATTGTACTTCCCTCTTTAAACTGATTTGATAATTCGATATGGGCTACATTTGTTTTCGCAACTACCAGCAAACCGGAAGTATCTTTATCCAATCTATGAACAATTCCGGGGCGAATAATTCCATTTATTCCGGACAGACTTGTACATTGATATAATAACGCATTAACTAAAGTACCGCTATAATTACCATGAGCCGGATGTACAACCATACCTTGTGGTTTATTTATTATCATTATATAATTATCTTCGTATATAATGTCAATTTTAATATTCTCAGGCTTTATATCAACCTTAACAGTTTTAGGTATAAAGACTTTCACTTGTTCTCCGCTCTTTAACCTATAATTCGGCTGCCTTATAACATTATTTACATTTACCATCCCATCATTAATTAGTTTTTTAATATAAGATCTCGAATAAGTTTTAATTTTATTTGATATAAAAACATCTAATCTGGTACTGATATCTTGTTCAGTTACATTTAATAAAAAATCATTCATAAAGATCTCATCCTATTTCAAATTACAATATTCTTATCAAAAAATAACAATAAACTTAAAACGATAGCACCACAAACGATAGTGGCATCCGCAAAATTAAATATAGGTGGGAAAAAAGTAAATTGTAGATAGTCAATTACATAGCCATATTTAATTCTATCAATAAGATTTCCTAAGGCACCACCAACAATAAAAGACAAGCAATAAGTTAACAAAATATTTCTATTATAAAATCTATAAGTCAAATAAAGTAAAAAGAATATAACAATAGAAGTTGTTATAACAAAAAAAGTGTTTCTATTTTTAAATAATCCGAATGCAATTCCGTGATTTTCAATATGTGTAATATAAAAAAAGTCTTTTATAATTTCAACTCCTGTATATAGCATAACCTTTTTAATTATTAAAGACTTGAAAAATTGATCTAATATAGCAATAATGGCTATAGTTAATACTGTATACATAAAAAGCCCCCTTTACTACAAGATTTTCTATTTACTCAAATTGTTTTTTATACTTTTCATTGCTTATTGATTCTATGCCTTCAACGTAACCCGAATTGTCCTCATAATTCTTTACAGCCTGCCAAGTATCTTCGCCATCAAATAGTATATTATCATCTATTTCATTATCCCGAAATGATTTTCCAAAAGGAGGCCAAAGCACTTCTTCCTCTATCGGCCTTCCTTTTTCAATCTCATTTAAACTTTTATTATATGATTTTTCACATTCAATGCAAAATCTAGCATAAGGTATTAATTTAAGTCTGTCTATATCAATGGTCTTGCCGCATACCTCACAAAACCCGTAATTATTATTTTCTATCTTTTTAATTGCATTATCAATCAGTTTAATTATCGTCTTGTAATTTTTTCGAAATGAATAGTTTTTTTCAGCTTCAAATGTTTCGCTTCCCAGGTCACCGGGATGATTATCATATGACGATAGTTCACCGCTGTTTTCTTTAATAGAAGATCCTAAGCCAATTTTATCTAAAGATAGGGAATTCTCCTTATCTCTTTTTTCTTTGCATAGTAAATCTTTAAAGTATTTTGTCAATTCTTTTTCCATATAAACCTCCTATAAGTGATCTTGTACGATTTTAACTATTTCAGCAATAAAGTTACCGAAAAAGGGCAAATTAAGTACAACTAGTTTCTGAAGAATATATAAAACTAATGCGCCAAGCACTGTAAAACCAATAGCCATACCAAGACCTCTTGCAAGTCCGGCAATAAAATTTCTTTTTATGATTTCTTTTGAATTAGACATCATTTCTACATATTCTCCTAGCCTTGACTCTCCAAGTAACATAGCTATCTGTTTTTGTTTATCAAAATCAGAATTATTTACTTTGTTTAAACCCTTAGACATATCATTCCCCCGAATTTAAAGAAAACTCTTTCAATCTTCTTGAAGTGAAAGAGTTTCAATTATAAATCTATTTAAATCTCTTTAAAAAAAGCTTCTAAACTCTCCAGTTCAGATTCTAAAAACGTCCTATATCTAGTCTTAAATATTTGTAATTGTTTTTTTAGTTCATCTATATCCCTATTTAAATCAAGCACATCCGTATTTGCTTGAGCAATAATCTCCTTACGCTTTTCTTCCGTTTCTTTTAAAATCAAATCCGCTTCTTTTCGCGCATTTGCTACTATGTCTTCAGATGTCCTCTGGGCAACTATCAAAGTGCTTTGAAGCGTTTTTTCCATCTCAGCATAGCTATCCAATCTTTCATTAAAAGTATTAATTTTATCTTTTAATTCTACATTTTCTTTATATGTTTTTTCAAACTCTGCCACTATCTTATCCATAAATATATCTACTTCATCTTCATTGTATCCTCTAAACCCTTTTTTAAATTCCTTATTGCGGATATCCATAGGAGTTAACACACGTTTAACCTCCAATCTATTATTAATAATATTACATTATCCATGTACATTATACACATTTTATTAAAGTCTTACTCATTGGCTTTCTTCCAGCTATATGTAAACGATTTATAATAATTGCCATATTACTCTTTTCAAAGCTGTTTCTACTAACTGCAATACAAAATAGGCTACAATAGGTGATAAATCTAAAAATCCTGTATCTATGCCAAGTCTATAAATCAGCCTTTTAAAGGGATCTAAAATAAAGTCCGTAAGCTGAAATATTAATGCAATATATTTATTATATGAATTAACCTTAACCCATGACAGAATAATTCTAATAAGTATAAGTAAGTAAATAATAGAAAAAAACTTACTTATTGACCAAATTAATAAGCCTTTCAACTAAATCACTCGCAATCTTTTATTTTAACCAATCCATAAATTTTTCAAAATCAAAAGCTTCAGTCCCTATTTCACCCATGCTACCAAGAATATCAACATTTGGCGGCGCAGCGATAACAATACCGTTGGATACTTTTTGTATAGTACCATCAATGGCATACACGGCACCTGATACAAAGTCAACCATGCGTCTGGCAATATTTTTATCCAAGTTCTCAAAATTAATTATTATAGGTTTTTTGTTTTTAAGATTATCACATATATCTTGTACATCATCATAATCAGTAGGCTCTATCAGTACAACTTTCATTTGACTAGGACCCGAAGGCATACTTACAATGTTGCTTTTTTTAACCGGCTCAAGTAAAGGTTTTTTAACCTCATCAACTACTTCATCAAATTCTTCCTCTATGCTTTCCCCAATGCCCATATAGTATAATATTTTGCTAAAAATACCTCCTGCCATTTTCTTACCTCCTTTACTTATTATATACTCTTTGTCCAAATATCCCGGTTCCAATCCTTAACATGTTTGAACCTTCTTCTAAAGCAACTAAATAGTCATTTGTCATGCCCATTGATAGATGTTGCATCCTCACATTCTCATAGTTTTTTTCACCTAGTTCATCATATAGCAGCTTTAACGCTTTAAACACAGGTCTAGCATCTTCAGGATCCTCTACATGAGGTGCTATAGTCATAAGACCCTTAATCACTACGTTATTATATTGAGTTGCATTATCAAAAAAATTCTTTACCTCATCAAGTTTTATGCCAAATTTTGAAGCCTCGTCTGCAACATTAACTTGAATTAAAACATTTGCTTTAACTCCTGCCCTTTTTGCTCTTTTATTTATTTCTTTCATCAAAGAAAGGCTATCAACAGAATGAATTAATTTTACTTTATCTATTATATATTTAACCTTATTTGATTGTAAATGCCCAATCATGTGAATATCATAGATATCTTTGATATCATCGTACTTATCCATCAACTCTTGCACTTTATTTTCACCAATATTTTTTATTCCAAAATCAATAGCTTCTTTAATTCTTGGTATATCTAAAGTTTTTGTAACCGCTATTAATGTTACTTTTTTATAATCTCTTCCTTTTTTTAAACATATATCCTTTATCTCTCCCATAATCCTATTAACATTATCCTCTAAGCTTCTCAAAAAAATCCTCCTTATCACATTATCCTTTGATTATCCTTCACTTTTTTTGTATTCTTTACTACCTCATCGTAGACTTTAATTATATATCTAACGGTATCACTATCTTCATCGCTGCTTTCAACATTTTTAATAAGTGCTTTATTATCTTC
Organism: Bacillota bacterium; assembly: GCA_023230985.1. Taxonomy (GTDB): domain Bacteria; phylum Bacillota; class Clostridia; order Lutisporales; family Lutisporaceae; genus JAAYKT01. The sequence continues at coordinate 2,200 of JALNWH010000102.1, read as the reverse complement.
AGTAGCTATTATTTCTGCAGGTACAAACTTGATAATTCCTTTTTTAATAATAAATACGCCTTTTTGCTTATCATTATCAACGATACTGCTTCTTGAAACCATAAAACCTTCATGCCGACAAGTAATGACAGTCACGTCCGCCAGCCTAACATTATAATAATCTTCTACAAATTCATTTATTTCGAAAATTATCAAATACTCTTTATTCACAGGATCTGAAATGCTTTTTATCTTAGCATTTATTGGCTGACTTTCTCTATCTTTAAATAAAAGGCTGATTCTGCTTCCTTCTTTTAAATCTTTTACCTGACCTTCATCAAAAATACAACAAATATACCATGTATAATCTTCTACTATCTTTACTCCTTTTTGGTATTCTATTTTATTTCCCACTTCATCAGGAAAAATCATTCGCTTTACATCTTCAATGCTGATTTTATTTAAATTAATCGGATTTAAGGATTGTTCCAGTCCGTCTAAGTTATAACTAACGATACCTGATGTTTTGGCATAAACAGCATCTAGGTTATTACTATATAATTCTTCTAATTGCGTTTTTTCACTTTTAAGCTGTTCCAAATTTTTACCGGCAAAACTATTATTTCCGACAATAAGTGACTTTTTATATAAATCTTTTGAAAGCTCACTCTTTAGATTTTCTAAACCGTGCACATCTCCTTCCATAGAATAGTTTTTTATCAATTCTATTTTATTATTTATATTTTTATTTAATTTTTCTATATCTTTTTCAAATATTGGATTATTAGCTTCACTTTTTTCTATTTCTTCTATTCTTTCTTCCAATTTACTAACTCTTGTCAGTAAATCATCTTGAATGTTTTCTTCACCCTTTACAATTTCAACAATCTTTTTCCCATAAGGTATTCTCTGCCCTTCGGGAATTTTATTTTTTAATTGTAAATCTGTATTATAGTTATAAACCCACTCATTCCTTATAATTAAACCTTTCGTATCAAAAGAACTCTCCATAGCCCCATATTTTATTATTTCAGTATCAATGCTAAAGTAAATATATCGTATTATATAAGAACATACAATAACAATCAATATTATAGGTAATATAAAAAGGGAAGATGCCCTTTTTCTTTTTTTTGACATACAAAACATCCTCAATACAAAATGCTGATAGAATCCCTTATATATTTCTCCAAAAATGCCTGATATCCTTCTTATTACAAAGAAAAATTTACTTTTAAAAAAATTCTTTATAATTCTTGAAAATTAATGTTCTATATGCTATATTCAATTATGTAACTTAGTTATCTGGGTGTGGCGCAGTTTGGTAGCGCGCTTGAATGGGGTTCAAGAGGCCGGGGGTTCAAGTCCTCTCACCCAGACCATTTGAAAATCAAGGAGACCATACTACCACAACGGTTGTAGGGTCTTTTATTTTTTATAATGAACTACTCGATCAATTCTTCTATAACCTAATCTTTCGTATATCTCACCGGCTTCCGGATTATCATATTGGAGAAATACATTTTTCCCCTCTTCTTGCAATATATTGCTTAGGACATATGTACATTCAGTTGCCATGCCTTTGCATCTATAATCACTATCAGTAGCAATTCCAACTATTAATGATGAATTCTTTGTTTCAAAATCAGTTTGCGCAACAGATACTATCCTGTTGTTGTCTTCAATGCAAATCCCTCGCCCCCGATTTGTAATTAGCTTCTTTTCCATAACATCTTTCGGACTAAAGCTGGGAAAAACCTTTTTATATAGTTCAACAATTTCTTCTAAATCATTTATATTAATATTTCTTATCTTATATCTCCTATGTATATGCTTTAATTCATGGTTTTTATCTAATCTGGATATATAGGCTCCTTCCGTTGCTGAGGTAAAGACCTTTGTACGGAAAAGCTTGTCACAATATAATTTCGGACCTATTAGTTTGTCAGAATTCAATGTAAAAATCAATTCCGCAAAACCATCCAAATTAAAATCTCCCGGAGCATAAAACTGTAACAAGCCGCTTTTTCTTACAAATAATACTGCCTTTAGCACATTACCCTCGTATTCTCCATATATTTTATTAAAAACTTCTTTATCACTTGACAGTCCTAATAGTATAAAGTAATTTCTTGCAATATCTTCTTCCTCTATAATTTTTTTTAATAAATGAAATTCTTCCGAAAATATTTCTTTAATCACTTTACTTTATCTCCTATTT
>JALNWH010000101.1 GCA_023230985.1 Bacillota bacterium | reverse complement strand
TCTGCTTCCCAAGGGGCAAAACTTCCACAGTAAGGACAGGCAAATCCCTTAGATTTCTGATCAAAGTAGGAAGGTGAACCGCACTCCTTACATTTTATAGCTGTTGTATTTTGGTCATGCATACTTATCTCCTCCTGTTCGAAAAAACTTAATTTTGCGTATAAATTGTCACTATTTCTGTAGAGCTAGCCTATTAAAATCTAATCATTTTTTATTTTCAACTATCAAGCATATACTAAATAACAATTATTTTAGACGTTTAAAATGCTAAAGGCATTAATGGCGCAATGAAGCTAAATTCTGATCTCATGCACTGCTTACAACAATTATACCTAATTACTCTAAGCAATGTATAAATTGTTTTTATTAAAAATTCCTGAAACCCTTGATACTAAAGCATTTATGCATCCTGCCATTATTATGATACGTTCCCCTGCCTTATTCTTTACCGCCAATCACTTCAAATTCTTCAGGTAATATATTTTTATCAAAAGCTTTCATATAATACAAAATGTCTTTAAGGGCTGTTTCAACTTTGTCAACAGTAATGCCCTCTACACCCGTTATTACAAACATGATATCTTTGCTGTCGCCATCAACTCTGGTTCTCATATCCTGTCCATATACATGGGTGAGTACAACTCCTTCATTATCCCGTATAAATATGTCTCCTTCTTTTAATGTAATTTCTTTTCCATTAGCACTTATATATGATTCATCACCACGTGCCACATCTATAAAAACAGGTTCTTGCAGCTTCGCAATATCAAAAGTAGCAACAAGAAGACCATGCTTCATCTCTGCTAAAATGAGAGCATCTACAGCAGGAGGTACAGCAGGAAAATCCAGTCCTTTTACAAAAATAGACTCCATTTGCTGCAATAAGATAAATGTTTTTTTAAACTTTTTAAAATACTTAACATAATGGCATATGGGATTATTTTTCACAAAATCAGCACGTATATAGTTTTTAAATCTTGGTATAATCTTTGAAATTTCCTCTGCACGTATTTTTTCAAAAGCATCATATTTATCAGGTTTAAAATCGCCTATTTTTAAAACTCCAAAAGGTGCCGTTGGATAAATGGATTTAAGCCTTTTGGTTCGTATATCCACATTTCTTCCTCCTTTAGCTATATCTGTTCTTTATAAATTAATATGGCATATCTAGTGATTCGTCCTTACCGGCAACTTTTATATAACCTTGTTTTTCTAAAGGCTTTCATGTTTGACGGTAGTATGAGTTGCCAACCGAATTCTTTCACATACTTATTTATTGTATCTTCCTTAAAATATTTAAATGTTCTGTTACCGCTCATAGGGACTTCCAAGTCCGGTATTATTTTGCTTTCACGTATATATCTGTCTATTGTTTCAGATTGAACACTTACCATCCTTACAAATTCAATTTGTGAAATCATATCTTTTACTTCTTCTTGATGATAAGTTAACTGAGCATAAGCCCATCTATATAATTTTCATTCATAAAAATTTAACTATTTTGCTTTAATAAATCATCGTAATACTTATTTTTAGAAATGTATTTATGGCTATAATAAGTTTCCCCATCAACTTCAATAGAAAGTTTTTTACCTTGGCTTTCCAATGCAAAATCAACATATCGATGCCTTCCATATATATCAACAAAAGGATATTGCACAAATAAATATTGTGGCTTATCAGGGCAAACGTAGGGCATATAAAGATTTCAAGGGACATTTAACAGTAAAATCCAAACTCCTTCCAAATCCAAAGGACTCATTCCCTTAGTGATATAGAAACTTATCTTAGTACAATTATGTTTTCCCTATGTATTTCAATGTGAAAAATTTAATCCAATAGTATTTTAAAAATTAAAATAGTATGCACCCTTGCTCTTTAAATTCCTCAATATTTTCTAATAAGAATTCTACCTCTATTTCTAAATAATCTGCAAGACAATTTATACAATAAAACAGTTTTATCTTCCTATTAATAAGCTTTTTGTTTAAGCCAATTTCATTTCTGCTTAAATTCTCTTGCCCGCAAACATAACATGACTTGCTTTTCATTATGTTTTTCCTTTCTTACACATCTTTGTCAGACCTTACACTGAATAAAGGAATATCCTTCCCTCTATATTCAATATCTAAAATCCCCAGCTGATATTTTATTACATCTCTCATCTTTCTTGCCCTATCAAGACAATATCTTCTAAACTCCATAGCAGAAATATCGCTAGCTTCTCTAACGTGAGGAAACAGTAATTTCAAATATGCTGTTGCTATTCGTTTTACAGCTTCAGTATCTCTGGTATCGGAAGCATCCGGTACTTCAACAAGCTCATCTACAATTGCCCTGTAACTTACATCATCACGGAGTTCATGCATAATAGAGCAGAAATATTCTGAATTTAAAGCCCATCCCGACACTTTTAGATCATCATTCATTCTAGGTATATTCCACCCCTTAATAAATCCATGAAATCGTTCTATTAAAGCTGATTCATGAAAAATGTTAGGCAATTCTTCAAACATATTACTATATCCGTCAGCATCCATTGTTTCTTTGCTTATATTCCCGCAAAGTATTACACCGGCATCTGATTTACCTTCATAGTCTCCAACAGTAAAAATACCTGATTCAAGATATCCTTTCAAAGCAGCTCTCATTTCATCTACGTCAGTAAACGATATAGTTTGGACTTCATCTAAAGTTACAAAATCATTCCCGGAAATCAATCCTTCTCTTCGTTTATTCTGATCATAAAACATCTTGGCACGACTCATCACACCCCCACTGGAAAGCCAACCAAATCTACTTACTCGCCCAAATAAATATGATTTCCCAGTCCCTTTTGGAGCCAATTCAATTAAATTTAACCTCTTTTCTATAAAAGGTAATAACCGTGTTATCATCGTTAACTTCTTTTCTTCATCACCTAAATATCCTTCCGCATTATAATCGATTGCCCCTAAAACAATGTCAATCCACTCCGATGTGCTAAATTCCATACGAACATCTTTATAATGATTAAGGTCAATTGTATATGGACAAAAGTTTTTAAAAGCCATAAGTTTAATTTTCCCTTTATTCTTTGAAGTTTCACTACCATAATCTCCTGGCGGTCGATATCCTAATTCTATCATTCCCCAAGTCTCTTTTGTGTTCACTAAATCATCTTTATACATATCCCATATCCTGTCTTCTATAATTGTATTTTTCTCTGATAGTCCAAAGTCAGGAAGTGAAAATGAAACTTCTCCTGTTTTTATATCAATATCAACAGCAACTTTTGCAAGAAATCTTACTCGTTCATTTTCAATAATAATCCTGTTCTTTATTGCTATCCAGTCATCTTTTCGAGGTAAATAAGTACGGATGAAACTAAGCATTTCCTCTGAATCGAAATGTCCATTTTCGTCCTCAAATCTTTTTAATAGCCAATCACGCATAAAAGAAGGTAAACTCAAAGCAGAAAAAAAGTTGCTTTTCTTCAAATCTTTATATACAAGCATTTCATCAAAACAATTCTTCAATCTTTCAATCATAAATACACCCCTTAAAATAAATCATCAAATACATCATTTATTTTGCCGCTTTTCCCATGAGCCTTAATTGTAATATTATCAATAAAATTATCCCCTTCATATACTTCAGCATCGTAAGTTCCAGCACGCTTAATATCTGGGAAAACAATTTTGAAATGGTTATCACTAATTGCTTCTGAAGAATACCTTTTGCTATTTATAATAACTGATACATTCTTTAGTAATGGATAATTAAAATAAAGAGTTATCTCCATGCAGGCTCGATAATCAACCATTACAGTTTCTTCAACCATTTCAACAATAATCTCTTTCTCTCTCAATGTTAGCTCTATTATAGGAATTAATACTTCTTCTAAGGATGCTCCACCGTGAACTTCTACATTAGCTCTTCTGCTACCTTTAAATCGTCCATAATCAGCTAAAACTAAATATCCATTTTCTTCAGCTGCAAAAGGTAGATCATAAGTCTCAAAAGTTTTACAACATCGACCTGAGTGCCGACCTTCAGTTTCTGTTTCATATTTTTCTTCCTTACGGTGCAACACTGCAAGTCTTGATGCACCGTGATCACTCACAATTAAGTAACTTTTATAGTTTCTTAAAGCTAGTTCAGTGGCCGCTTTATCAATTACCTCTTCGATGACATCCAATTCTTTTGCAAGATGTATAGGTAAAGCATTGTTTTCAAAATTGTAGCCTCCTTTTTCTTTATGCTTTATCTCATCGAGTTCGCTTACTTTTTCTTTTTTTCCTAACCAATTTTCAAAGAAATCTTTATTAATTGATGTGATAGTAGGCAATTCCGCACGAGCAATATTGATTGATGCTACTAATCCTCTCTTTTTAGCTAAATCCGTAATATAAGATAAATATTCAACCCCAAGCGCATCTACCCAACATAGATATGTGTCTTCATTATTTATACTGTCCAATACTTCGTTGCGTGTTCTCAACCTATTATAATCTCGAGTTATTGCCAACTTTTCAACTTTTTCTAAAAAATTTGGTTCAATTATATTTATCACTTTTTGATATTTATAAAGGCTAAAGTATTCTGTTAACATATCTGATAAATCACCACAATTAAAAACATAGTTCTTTAGGTATGAGTACAATGCAGGATAAATATATTCTATTTCTGAAATAATTCCTCTTCTCACAATCCATGCAATAATCTCTTCTTTTTCAGTTATTGTATTATCTGTAAGTTTATAGATACCCTCTTCAATATATTTGCGATTATTCACAACAAAACTTGCAATATCTGGTTCCTTAAATCTTTTAATAAGAGTTTTTCTATCATTATAAAACTCAACAAACTGATTATCTGTGTGGTGTATGTCAATTATTGCATTTAGTACATCCGTTTTAAAATCTTCAAAGCTCACTGTATTCTTAAGAACATACTTTAAATATGTATTCGATAGCATATCAATACTGCATTTTAAAGCAATAAAATATAGCCAATTCTTAAATTCAAACCCTGTTATTTTATTAAAAAAATCACTTTCAAGATTCTCACTTAATCCATACTTTTCGAGAACAGCATTAAGTGAACCACCTGATACTTCCAGTTCATTTAATAGTTCAGCCCATTGTCGGTCTGTCCCATAATCAGATTCTATTTTAAAATCATTTATAATATAATTTATCCCTCCATAAGAGGTTTCAATGTTATAAATATTAAATATTGAATTTTCCATATTCATTTGAGTCTTTACAATCAAATTATCATTCTCACCATCTTCTAATCTTTCTAACAATGGTTTTATTCCTTCCAATGCAATCAGATTCACAAAAGGAGAAATAAGTGTAATGTTTAGTCTGCATGGCTTATTATCATTTATGAAAATTTTCCGTCTATCCATCCGGGGATCTGACTTTAGTTTGATTAAATTTGATGTAATGCCTCTTAAAAGCAAAACAGCTTTTGTCCTCCCTAAATTATAATCCTTAATCCTTGCTAGTACTTTTTCAGTTTTATTGTTTCCGCAGAGTCCTAAATATTCCCCAAGACCGATTACAGCTATTTTACTAACAACTTCACTTTCATCATCAATATCTTTTAAATAATCAAGTAGATCATCAATATTAGGTAATTTATCATTACTTTTACAAAAAGTGCTCAATCGTAAAACAACAAAACCTAAATCCACTAAAGAAGTTTTTATTTGGGAGTATTCATCATTTCCAACTGCTATAAAAAATGGCGAATTAATTTCAGAGTTCAAATAATCTTTTATTATTTTAATAAACATTCAATCACTCACTCCCGTCAGCAAGAATTTCAATTCCCACATTGATATTTTCACTAACTAGTCTTTTTAAATAATGTTTAAGTGTTTCAGCATTCATTTTGTCAATCTTTTTCAATGCCCTATCGCTTCCACCTGCATTATATTCTGCTTCTGCGAGTCCTTTAATAATTTTCTTTACTTTTGGATTTTCATGCCATTCGTAAGTATCAATGGCCAGTCGCTCCAATCTATCTCTTGTTTTATTCGGATCAGATAACAATAGCTTATACTTTCCAATGAACACATTGTTAAAGAATTCATTAGTCTTGTTATTATCGTCCAAAATATCAAAGAGTGATGTCTTTTCAAGAAATGCAATGGTTGATTTGATGTCTGAATCAGGTGCCCAATTTTTATTTAGTGTTTCAAAAGCTTTTTTTGCAGCACTAAACTCATTTTCAGAGACCATACAAAGTATTGGTGTTCTATGATAATTGGACCACTCACGAGGGTTCTTCGTTTTTGTTTTTTCTTTCCAAATATTAAACATCTTTGTTTTTAACTGATTTTTCTTATACTCTTCGGCAATAACTTTTACCTTTTCATTACACTCAGTTTTATGCAATTGAAACAAACCAGTAGGTAACTTGTTTTTTATTTCATATATCTCATTATCATTAAAACCGTCTAAATATGGCAAATATATTTCTTTAAATACTGTTTTTTCATTCGTTAAAAAATCATTTAGAATTGTTTCATGTTCTATTAATTCTTCTAAAAATGATTTTCTATGCTCAGGCAACATATCTTCTTGCTTGTAAATTTTCAATAAAACACTGAATAACTTCGAAAGAACAGGGTATTTGCTTTGTAATGCTTCATAAGAAATACCTATGAATTTTAGTCTTTCCCTCCAATGTTTATCTGTTTCTTTCAAAGAATGGTCCATTGTATTTAAAAGTTTATTACTTGCTTTTATCATCTCATATTCAATTAATACATGTCTTATTTCATCTTCACCGGTTTCTCTATCCCATAAAGATGAATACTTAACATTAAATTTACTCCGAATATCTGTAATTAAGCTACTTTTTGCTCCTATTTCTTCAGCAATACTTAACAGTTT
>JALNWH010000100.1 GCA_023230985.1 Bacillota bacterium | reverse complement strand
TGTAGTAAAAATTTATTGAAAACGGGGAGCTGGATTAATCCGGCTGAGAATAAGCTGTTCATGCTTTGACCCGCAACCTGAACTAGATAATGCTAGCGGAGGTAAATATGGATTTTTAGTTTGTATAAAAACCCTTTATTTTGTTCAGGCTGTTACTGAGCAAGATAAAGGGTTTTTTAGATTTAATAAAAAAAGGAGGAGTCAAAATGGCTTCAGTAAACGTAAGTCTCCAGGTATTGCCCAGAGTTCCGGATGAACTCATTTACCCGGTAGTGGACAAGGTTATAGAATTAATTAAAGAATCAGGTGTTAAATACGTGGTAGGGCCTATGGAAACGACTATGGAAGGAGAACTGGATACACTCTTGGAAATAGTTAAAAAGGCACAAGATATTTGCATAAAGGAAGGTGCAACAAGGGTTATCTCAGTTGTTAAGATTGATTACAAACCGGAGGGTGTGACAATGGATGAAAAGATTGGTAAATATAAGGGAACAAGTAGTTCCAATTAGTTTTATAGCCGCAATATTAATAATATGGGAGTCGGTAGCCGCATTGCAAATTGTGCCTACATATATCCTGCCGGCACCCACAAAAATTATTATAAGCCTGTTTACAAATTTACCGGTACTCAAGGAACATATACTGGTTACCCTTATGGAGGCTTTAGTAGGATTTGTGATATCAATTGTTTTTGCTCTTTTTATATCTATTATTATGGATAGCATTCCGGTAGTCAGAAGGGCTATATACCCTTTGATTATTACCTCGCAGACTGTGCCTATGATTACTATTGCGCCCCTTTTCGCCATATGGTTTGGTTTCGGATATCTGCCAAAAATAATAATAGTGGCTTTAGTCTGCTTCTTTCCTATAACTATAAGCCTTTTGGAAGGGTTAGCTTCCGTGGAAGAAGATTTATTGAACCTTATCAAATCTATGGGAGCTAGCAAGGTACAGCTTTATAAAATAATAAAGCTGCCCTCCGCCATGCCCGGCTTTTTTTCCGGACTAAAAATTTCCGGCACCTATAGTATAACGGGGGCTACAATAGGAGAATGGGTTGGCGGTAAAAAAGGGCTGGGTGTTTATATGCTTAGGGTTAAAAGCTCCTTCGCAACGGATAAGGTCTTTGCGACCATAATCATTATCACTTTACTCAGTCTAGGAATGTTAAAAATAATCAGCTATATAGAAAGGAAAGCAATGCCTTGGGTACATGATAAAAATAATATGGTTTGGGAGGATGAATAATGGTCAAAAAAATTTTAAGCTTATTTATAATCACCGCATTTATAATAGGTGCTTTTACAGGCTGCGGAAACAATGGGCAGGCACGAGCAGAAAAGCCGGAAAAAGTAACGGTAGTGTTGGACTGGGTGCCCAATACTAATCATACAGGCATGTATGTTGCTATCGAAAACGGTTATTATGCAGAAGAAGGATTGGAAGTAGAAATTATCCAGCCTTCAGCAGGAGGCAGTGCAGATCTTATAGCTGCAGGGCAGGGGGATTTTGGCATAAGTCATCAAGAACAAATACTATATGCCAAGACTGCCTCCAATCCGCAGCCTATAATGACGATAGCGGCGATAATACAACATAATACATCCGGCATGGCATCTCCTGTAACAAAGGGAATAAAGAGCCCAAAAGATTTTGAGGGCAAAAGTTATGGCGGTTGGGGTTCGCCTATAGAAGAGGCTATTTTAAAAGGCCTAATGGAGAAAGATGGCGGTGATTACAGTAAATTGGAAATTGTGGATATAGGTACTGCCGATTACTTTACCGCTGTGGAAAATTACGTTGATTTTACTTGGATTTACTATGGCTGGGATGGAATTGCCGCAGAACTTAAAAAATTTGACTTAAACTTTATAAAATTACAGGACATCGTACCTGCACTTGAGTTCTATACTCCGGCAATTATTGTTCATGAAAAGCTATTAAATGAAAATCCAAAGTTGGCAAAGAAATTTCTAAAAGCCACTGCCGAGGGCTATGATTTTGCAATAGAAAATCCGGAAGAGGCAGGAAAAATATTTTTAAAACATGTGCCGGAACTGGATGAAGAAATGGTAATAGCCAGTCAGAAATATTTAGCGAAAGAATATAAAGCAGATGCTCCTCGTTGGGGAGAAATGAAAAAAGAAGTTTGGGAAACATACGGCGATTGGATGTATGAAAAGGGCCTTATAGAAAACAGACTTGATTCAAACAATACTTTTACAAATGAATATTTGCCAAAGGAGTAAAGATGAAAAAAGTTGAGGCTATAAATATTAAAAAAAGTTTTGGACAATTACATACTTTGGAGGATATATCTCTAAGCCTTGAAGAAAACCGATTTGTATCGTTATTGGGGCCCAGTGGTTGCGGCAAAAGCACTTTATTTAATATCATTTCAGGTCTTACCTTACCGGATAGAGGAGAAATACTAATTGATGGAGAAGTCTATAATGGCAAAACAGGCAGGGTAAGCTATATGCATCAAAAGGATTTGCTTTTGCCTTGGAAAAACATATTATCCAACGTGATGATACCTTTAATTTTAAAAGGCGAGTCTAAAAACCAAGCGGAAAAGAAAGCATTGGAGTATTTTCATCTTTTCGGTCTGGATGGATTTGAAAAAAACTATCCCAATCAACTTTCCGGGGGTATGAGGCAAAGGGCGTCTCTTTTGCGGGCTTATCTTTTTTCCAAGGATATTATGCTTTTAGACGAACCTTTCGGAGGCCTGGATGCTATAACAAAGCGGAAGATGCAGCATTGGCTTTTGGAGGTTTTTAATAATTTAAATTCATCAATATTATTTATAACTCATGATATTGATGAAGCGATTTTTTTATCCGATGAAATTTATATACTTTCAAAAAGGCCTGCAGTAGTAAAGAAGGTTTTTCAAGTAAATATAGGCAGACCCCGTGATGATAATACATTTACCAATGTTGAATTCATCAGGATAAAAAAAGAAATTCTTAATTTATTATAGGAGGTCTTGAAATGGCTATATTTGACAAAGAAGCGAGCGACTACGACGATTGGTATAAATCAAAGATGGGAAATTTTGTAGATGAAGTGGAGACCTATCTTGCTTTTTCCCTGTTCCAACCTAAGAGAGGCACTAAGATATTGGATGTGGGGTGCGGCACGGGTAATTTTAGCATGAAGCTTGCTGAAATGGGCTGTAAAGTTGTGGGTGTGGACGTTTCTGAGGAAATGCTTAAACTGGCTGAGGAAAAATCGAAAGACAATAATATGGACATTGAATTTCATAAGATGGATGTCTATGGTTTGGACTTTGAAGATGAAGAGTTTGATATTGTTTTTTCTATGGCGGCTTTTGAATTCATTAAGGAAGCGAAAAAAGCCTATAATGAAATGTATAGGGTATTGAGGAAGGGCGGCCATTTGCTAATCGGCACAATTAATAGAGAAAGCAGATGGGGAGAACTATACCTATCAAAATCAGTGCGGGATAACAGTGTTTTTAAACATGCGGACTTTAAATCTATGGATGATTTGAGAGCCATAAACCCGCGGGAGATTATAGATTATGGCGAATGCTTGTTTATACCTCCGGATACGACAGAGAAGGATATAAATATTATGTATGAAAACAAATGCAGGCTAAAAGAAAGAGGTGGTTTCATATGTGTCCTATGGCAAAAAGAGGGATAGTATCTTGTCAGATTACTTATCTGCCTATAGGGACGGTTGATTATCCTGATGAGGTTAATGATGTTTTGGAAATAATAAAGGAATCCGGACTGGAATATAATGTGGATATAATGTCTACAACTATAAGAGGGGAATCGGATATTGTTTTTAATCTAATCAAGAAAATTCATAGTGAGATGTCAGGTAAGAATTATAACTTCACCATGAACATATTGCTTTCAAATATATGCGGATGCGGAGAATAGAGTAAAAGCTTTAAAGCTTTTACTCTATTTTATTATATTTGCTACGATTGCCAAGTTCCCCCTTTCACCCACAACGCAATCTTAATCAAATATTAATAATCTCAAAAAACATATATATAATATCTAAACTATAATCACTATAAATATTGAATTAGAACTATTTTACAGAGGACTTGGAATTAGCATAAAACTATAGTATAATATAAATATATACTTGAGTAAAGGACAATTTTTAAAAAAGTATTTATTTTTTTGTTTATTACAAATTGCTTAATAACTGGGGTTAATTATATTATACACGGTGGATAATTTAAAATAGTAATAAAAAAATCAGGAGGCATAGAATTGTTTTTAGAACCTATATTTTCAATACAACAGAAATACAATAAAGGAATATTGCACAAAATTTTAGAAAAGAGCAAGCAAAAAGAACGTATAGTAACAAAGATTTCAGAAAGAGCAGTAAATAATAACTTTATCGCTTTATATATCATTTCACTTAATAGAAATGTTTTTGACGAAAGCATGGTTTCTGCCAATGATTTTAAATTAAATGCGGTAGGCGAGATTATAAATATTATGAGCAGCGGTGATGGTGACACGGGATTTCAAAACATCATCATAAATTACCTTATGCAAGTTAAAGATAAGGATTTTTTAATCTATGTTTTGGACAATCTGCTAAATAAGAGAAAATACTTTACCATAAAGAACCTGCAAGTTTTTGTTTCCACATTATCAATTGAATTTAAATCTTCTAAACTTGATAACAAACAAAAGAAAAAGCTTATGGATGTTATTTACAGGTATTTCCCTCAAGTAGAGACAGAACTTCAGGAAACATTAATCAGGATGATGGAAATACTAAAGATAGTAGATATATACAAGACAGCGGAGCTTTTTAAAAGTTCCGAGCATTCTATAAGAAAAAGGTTGATAGATGCCATTAAAGGTTCTATAACAATCAAAAAAGCATCAGAAATAATAAACAATGTTAATGCAATTGAATATGAATTTGGCATAGATGAAAAGTATGCTTTGCTGTTTATCATTGCTATTGAAAAATATAAGCTATATGAAGCAATAAATACAATTACAGAACTAAAAGGGAAACAACTTACATGGGAAAGCATTTTAAATATACTACAAGAATTAATGGAAGAAAATTTAATTGATCGCAGTAAATTTTCAAGTCTACTGGAGATGGCCTTTTAAACCACTCTGCAACCCAATTTGCAGGGTGGTTAATGATTTTACGCACTAATATTTCGTATTTGTATTTTTTATTACGGAAGAATATATATAATGGGATACTAATATTATGAAGGAGTGGTGGTAATGAATAGAAAACAGCGGTCTATTATAATCATGCTTGTTTTACTTTTACTCATCAGCACTATAATGGGGTGCGACAAACATATTGATATTCCGGATGTAGATATAATAGAAAAAGATAATGAAGAACCCGTGATTCAATTGGCATCTTTGGTTTCAAACTTTGCTGATTATAAAGGTATACCGGTGGATGTAACACCTATGGTTGAACCCTATACCGTAGAACCGGGACTGGATAATGTGATTAATAAGAGATTTTTTGAATTTTCTCCGGAAGCGGAAGAACTATTGATAAGAAACGGTTTCGTTGTAATACCTAGCGAAACCAGGGAATTCTTTATAACTTATGAAATGAATACATATAGATATATCCCTGTGCCTAGTTTCATTACTACCGATTCAATGTTACATAATTATCATTTGTTTTTTAGCCATTTGCTAAGAGTCATAGAAAAAGAAAAGCTTTCAGTGGAGTTGGAAAAATTAAGTGAGTTCATGTTCTTAGAATCAAAGGAACAATATAACGTGCTAAAGGGAACCTCTTGGGAAAATGCAGCGAAAAGGAATATGGGCTTTTTCGCAGTCGCCGGAAAGCTGTTAGATCCAACAATGACAATCCCGGAAGAAGTAAAGCCGGAAGTAGAAGCCGAACTATCTCTTATTAATAAAAAAGAAGGGATAGAAGTTTCTCCATTAATGAATATAGGTCAAAACCTAATGTCCCCCGAAGCCTTTAGCGAAGATTATTCACAATATATCCCTAGAGGACATTACACTACCGATAAAAGCTTGGAAGCATATTTCAAAGCAATGATGTGGTGTGGGCGAATGACCTTCAGGACCAAAAACGAAGATGAGACCAAATCGGCTCTCCTTATGACCTTAGCTTTGACTAAAAAGGAAAACGGAGAAAGCTGGGATAAAATATATCAGCCCACTAATTTTTTTGTAGGTAAAGCCGATGACCTGTCTTATTTTGAATATTATGAGCCATTGGTAGATATCTATGGAGAAGATATTGAGCTAGGAATACTGGTATCGGATTCTGATAAATGGGAAGCCTGCTTAAAAGAAATTAAAGAATTGAAAGGTCCTGATATTAATTCCATTCCAATTTTTGATGAAGATATACAACCGGATAGAGAGAATGAGATAAAGGGATTTCGATTTATGGGTCAACGCTATACTTTAGATGCAGATATTTTTCAAAGACTTATTTATAGGGAAGTCAAGGAAGACAGTAAAGGTAATAGAAGAATGCTGCCAAAGGCATTGGATATTCCCGCAGCTATAGGCTCGGAGGAAGCCTATTCAATCTTAGAAACACAAGGGGATACAAACTTTGCAAATTATAAAGAAAATATAAATAAGCTACAGAAATATATAGGGGATCTTGATGAAAAAACATGGACTCAAAACCTTTATTGGGGCTGGTTGCACACCTTAAACGCATTACTCCCGGAAAGAAAAGAGGGTTATCCTTCCTTTATGCAAAACCAAGCGTGGTGGAGGAAGGATTTGACAACTTATCTTTCAAGTTGGACGGAATTGAAACATGATACCATTCTATATGCTAAACAAGTATATGCGGAATGCGGCGGGGGCAATATAGATGTTGATGACAGAGGTTATGTGGAGCCAAATCCGGAGCTTTAT
>JALNWH010000099.1 GCA_023230985.1 Bacillota bacterium | reverse complement strand
AGACTTGTACCATTATATAGTAGAGTTAATAAAGCTGATATTCCTAAGCACATTGCAATAGGAGCACTTAAAAACAATAAAAGAAAAAAGGTACTAAACATAATTAAATAAGTCATTCGTTGTCACTCCTATCACTTACTTTTTTTTTAGAGTCTGTATATTCAAAAAACAAATCAAGAATACGTTCTGCACCATGAATTGCAATAAGAATACCGCTAATAGGTACAAATGCACTATAGTACCATTCCGGAATTTGTAAAGAAGATGTAAGGCGGCCTGTCTCTACTTGAGTTAAGCACCTTTGATATCCATACTTAATCATAACAAGAGCAAAACACACCAATAATAATGTCATGGCAATCTCAACAATCATTCTTTTAAACTTTGAAAACTTATCTGTAAATAGTGTTAAATTAATCAAGCCGCCTTTTTCTCTGGCACAAAGTGCAGCCCCAATAAGAGACATAAGTACCAACATCGCTACTACTATTTCTTCAGTAAATGACCAGCTTTCATGAATCACATAACGAGAAAAGACGTTTCCCGCAGTCAGAACTATGTTGGCGAACAAAAGAATAACTATAGTTATCCTTTCTATTTCTACCAACTTATTTATAGTTCTTTTGTACGCTCTTATTTTCATCTTAATCAATATCTCCAATCTTCTTTTATATAAAAATGCACATGATTAATGTACATATGTACATTAATATTTGTTATCTAATTTCATCTTAAAATAAATAATAAGCTAAAAATATACAATTTCAATGAAAAGATTTCATACTATGCTGTTATAATCGTGAAAAACACACAAAAAAGCTAGAAAAGTTCACTGTAATATAAATTGTTTACTTATTATTAGTTAAATAGTAGAAAACAATTTGTTATAGCAATGAATTTGATTGTTACTTTAAAGGCTTATCTGTGCAGAAAAAGAAATGAGCCACAATTTTTTAGTGATTTCAAAAAGGGGTTTTAGATTATCATCACAGTGTTGACCTGTATTCTGTGGCAGTTATACCTGTTTGCTGCTTAAAAACACGCATAAAGTTCTGAATAGTTAAAAAACCTACTTCTTCGCTTATATCCTTTATAAGCTTTGATTGATCTTCTAATAATTTTTTTGCCTTTTCTATGCGTATTTCATTAAGTTTCCTAGTAAATTTCATCTTGTATTCATCAGCAAAAATTCGGCTTAGATAAGATGCACTAATACCAACTTTATTTGCAACTATTTCTAGAGAAAGATTGGGATTCGAATAATTATTCTCCATGTAGGAGTTGGCTTCTGTAAAATACTTATGCTGTCGATTATCAAGTTTAGTAAATATCTTGCTAAGCAATTTTTTACAATAATCATATACATGGTCTGAAATATTATTGCTATTTTCAATATCAAAATCATTAATATGTTCATTAAACGGTATGTTATATTCTTTTGCAAGACTATTCATCGTATATAAAAGGGTGTTATAGCAATGTAACTGCTTTTCTTTGTCTAAGTTGGTATTTGAGATACTATAAATTAAATTGGAAATAATCGTCGAGCCCGCATCCACTGATTGCTCTGTCAGTGTAAGAACAGATTTTTCTATATATGTTTCAATATCTTTAATTGAAGAAGAATGTTTTGCCACATCTTGTTCAAGGTGTATATAAATCTGTTGATAGGCAGCTTTAATTTCGCTTAATTCATGAAAAACTGAGCTATGCTCTACATAATTATCCTTTAAATTTTGTGTATATATATAAATTGCTTTTTGTATTTCATCAATACGTTTATTCAATTCAAAGTAGGAAGGATTTCCAAAGTCTACTAATGTGTATATTGAATAATTATATTCAAATGAAAAAATATTACAATCCTCATATCTTAAGTTTTTCAGGCGTTGAATTGTTTTGGGAATTGCTGCCTGATTAAAAACCCGCGTAAATCTATTACAGGATATATAAAGTACAAAATTACCATTACGTGCAAAAGAACTTTGAATACCGTTAATAGTCTTATCTATATAGTTAGAAGACACATTTGTACCTTCAATTAGGCTTACCAGCATGTTTTGAAATATATGTGGCGCAACTTCACTAATTATGTTACTAAAATGATAGTTCTTCTCATTTAAGTTTTTTATAAATCTATTTAAAATATTCCACTCATCCAATTGTAATTGATCTGATTCAGATATAGACGATTCAATTGAGTGAAGCATTTTTCTTAACGGATTATAAAATAGATTGGAGACGATAAATGCTAATATGCTTAATAAAGGCAATATAATAAATAAACTTGCCAAAACATTTTTATTACTTAGATAATTGCCAAGTGTCAAATGCACAGGAGAATAGGAGTAAAAAAAGATTAAGTCAGTAAAAGAAGATTTTTTATACATTATTCTATTTTCTCTTTCCTCATTTGAAATTCCTTGCAATGAATTCATCAAATAAGGTATATTTGACATGAAAGACTTAGAATTATTAGGGTTGGAAGAAAAAATAAGGCTTCCATCCTCAGTAGTAATATATAAATTCTGGCTACCGCTGCTTATTACTGTAAACAACTCTGCCGAATCTAAATAGATTAATAATTTCCCTAAATGGCCTCCGGAATATTCAATAAATTCATAGAGGATACAAACATCTCCGTTCTCAGTCCCTAATAGATAATAATTATTATCCCCAATCCTTCCAATTAAAGAGGAAGAAAAATCCGCTGCATAAGAATAAGTATCCAAAGGAGACACTTCGCCTAAAGATGTATAGACAACCTCATCATGTAAAGATACCAATGCTACTTTTGAAACATATTCTGTCATTTTAACAAAGGATTTTAAGTTTTTTACAACTTCAAGATTACGATACCTATTTTTATAATTAGGAAATATAGTAACATCAAGAACAGTTTCATCCCAGGCCATATTATATATTGAATCTTCTAAAATAGAGAATTTAGTTTCAGCCAAAGTAACAATAGAATTTAATACAGACTCATTAGAAATCATAACACTATTTTTTATATTGTAATACATAATAGCATAGAGTATTAACTGAAATACTAAAGTAATTATTAACAAAGATGAAATAATATATATGAACATCTTTCTAAATATACTATTTTTTTTAAAAAGCAAATTCACTGTATAAAACAAGTTTAAATCCTTAAATGATTCCTTCACAAATGGTTCTCCTTTTTAAAAAGCTTTTATATGATACTAACGTTAAAGTGTTTTCTGTTTAATTTCCCACCTATTGTAATTTAATCAATATGATGTTTTTATCCTAATATCAGAGGCAGCAAATCCATAAAGTTATTGATTTTGAATAACTTTATAGATTTCAATATTTAATATGACAAAGTTACTTTGCTTCACATCCAAATTTTATGATATGCTTTAGCACGATAAGAACATCTGCGATTTCTTCATTCTGAACTGTAATTATTAGTGTATAATACTTTTTGCAAACTTTCAAGATTTTTGCTATTGCTCATAAACAAAAATTAACAAATAACTTAAATCATGAAATATTATTTCAAAAAATAGTTTAACATTACAATTTTATTTTAATAATTTTGGTATATTAGAAGGATTTATTTAATATATGTAGAATAAGTAAATGACTAAAAATTTAGTAGAAATTTGACTCCGATTCCTTATAACCCCACATATGTTAAGGGTTTTTGGAACGTTAGGGCGTGAGAAGTAATTCTCATACCTGCCGTAGTCGCAAAGGAGTTCATCTGTTTTGTATTGTTTGCAATCGGATGAACTTTTTATATTGTAATATCTCAATGACTCGGTTCCTTATAACCCTAGTAATATTATAGGGTTTTTGGAACGTTAGGGCACGGGAAGTAATTCCCATACCTGCCGTAGTTGCAAAGGAGTTCATCTGTATTGCGTTATTGTAATCGGATGAACTTTTTAAATTTTAAAAAGGAGGTGGAGCCGGCGTTTGTTAAACGTTCGGTAGAGAATTGAGCAAAATTTTAATGATTTCTCCGGAAAAATGCACCGGTTGCAGGACTTGTGAACTGATTTGCACTTTCCATAGGTCAGAAGAATTTAATCCAAAGCTTTCGGCCGTATCAGTTATGGCTTTTGAAGAAGCCTCCGTAGCTGTGCCTATAATGTGCATGCAATGTGAAGACCCTTCTTGCATGAAAGTGTGTCCGGTAAATGCAATTGATAGGGCAAATGATGGAACAGTATTAATCAATGACGAAAAATGCATAGGCTGCAAAATGTGCATAAGTGCTTGTCCTTTAGGTAACATTACTTACAATCCAAGAGCAAGGACTTTAATAAAATGTGATTTGTGCGGTGGCGAGCCTCAATGTGCTGAATTTTGTCCTTCAGGTGCTATACAGTATAAGGAAGCAACTCCTACAAACCTTGAGAAAAAGAGAAAAATGGGAACCATGTTTAAAGAAGTATTTGGGGAGGTGGGATTCTAATGTACGGTTTTACAGGAAAACTTCTAAGAGTTAATCTAACTGACAAAACCATCAAAAAAGAAGGTTTAAACCCCAAAGATGCTAGAGAATACTTGGGAGCCAGAGGTTTGGGTACGAAAATAATGATGGATGAAGTAGACCCAAAAGTAGACCCTTTGAGCCCGGAAAACAAACTAATATTCCTAACGGGACCACTGACAGGAACTTTTGCTGCATCCTCAGGTAGGTATGAAGTTGTTGCAAAGGCACCTCTAACAGGAACAATAGGTGCATCCAATTCAGGAGGTCACTTCGGTCCTGAATTAAAGTATGCAGGTTATGATGGTATTATTTTTGAAGGAAAATCGGAAGAACCCGTATATCTTTATATAAAAGATGATGAAGTAGAATTAAGAGATGCAAAGCATCTATGGGGTAAAACAGTATTTGAAACAACCGATACCTTATTGGAAGAAGTCGGGGAAGATGCAAAAATTGCTTGCATAGGACCCGGAGGGGAAAAACTCGTACTCTTTGCTACAGTCATGAACGATAGACATAGAGCAGCAGGAAGATCCGGACTGGGTGCGGTAATGGGCTCAAAAAATCTTAAAGCTGTTACTGTTGAAGGGTCTAAATCTATTGAAGTGGCAAAACCAAAAGAGTTTTTAAATATTTGTAAAAGTTCAAGAAAATCTCTAAAAGATCACCCTGTCACCGGTACCGGACTGCCCACCTATGGAACGCAAATACTTATCAATATTTTAAACGAAAGCGGAGGACTTCCGACAAGAAATTGGCGTGACGGAGGAATATTTGAACATGCTGAAGAAACATCGGGAGAAACCTTAACGGAAAAATATCTTGTAAAAAATAAAGGTTGTTTTGGCTGCAACATCGGTTGCGGCAGGATAACAAAGATATCCGACGGTAAATTCAAGAGCTTCGGAGAAGGTCCGGAATATGAAGCAGGCTGGTCTTACGGTGCAAACTGCGGTGTTCGTAATCTTGCAGCCATAAGTAATGCTAATTTCATATGTAACGAACTGGGCATAGACCCCATAACTATGGGTGCTACTATAGCATGTGCCATGGAAATGTACGAAAAAGGTATACTCACTAAAAAGGAATTAGGCAGAGAACTGCCATTTGGTGATGATGAGGCTATAGTTGAGTTTACCAAAATGACAGGAATGAGAGAAGGCTTTGGAGATAAATTAGCTATGGGCTCCTATAGAATGGCTGAACTTTATAAACACCCGGAGCTTTCCATGTCCGTTAAAAAGCAGGAAATGCCTGCTTATGATGGCAGAGTGTTGCAAGGTATGGGTCTGGAATATGCTACATCAAATAGAGGCGGATGTCATGTAAGGGGTTATCTGACTTCACCGGAAATCCTTGGAATACCCGCAAAGCTTGACCCCCATGTTACAACAGATAAAGCAGCATGGTTAAAGACCTTCCAAGACCTCACAGCAGTAGTAGACTCCGCCGGAATATGCTTATTCACTACATTTGCACTGGGGCTGCCGGAAATATCGGAAATGATTAGAACAGGCATAGGCCTTGATTATACAGATGAAGAAATATTGCAAATGGGAGAAAGAATTTGGAATTTGGAAAAATTATTTAATTTAGAAGCAGGAATTACAGGAAAGGATGATACTCTACCGAGTAGATTACTTAAAGAACCTATCCCGGAAGGACCTGCAAAAGGGTTAGTTGCACAGCTTGATGTAATGTTAAAAGAATATTATGAACTTAGAGGCTGGGATGAAGAAAGTGTACCAACCATAGAAAAATTAGAGGAATTGGCAATAAAGTAGAAAAATGACGGCGCATGGGCGCCAGGCTCCGAGAGGCGTTGGGGCGGTCAAAATCGTCCGCCCCAACAAAAACCAAAATGAGGTTGATTTTGATGTTAGTTAAATATTTCGCATATATCAGGGATTATACCGGCGGAAAAGAAATTCAAATAGAACATTACAACTCTTTGAGAGCACTCCTAAATGAATTGTGCAAAAAATATGGTGCAAAATTCGAAAGCAAAGTTTTTTCAGGTGAAAATTTAAGCGATGAAATAATCATACTGATAAACGGTAGAAATATAGTACATCTGGAAGGTCTTGATACAAAACTGCAAGTAGAAGACGTGATAAGTATTTTCCCGGTAGTTGCGGGGGGCTAGTCTTTACAAACTATCAGTAAAGGGTGGTGACGCACTTGTTTGAAAAATACCCGAAAGACCAAAAGTATACATTAGCAATACTCCAAGACCTGCAAAAAGAATATAATTATATTCCAAAGGAAAAGCTGACTGAGCTTTCTCTATATTTAGACCTCCCCCTTTCCAAACTCTATAGCATGGCAACCTTTTATAAAGCCCTAAGTCTTACACCAAAGGGAAAGTATATTATAAAAGTTTGCGATGGCACTGCATGTCACATAAGATCTTCCAATGTTTTATTAGATGAAATCAATAATGT
>JALNWH010000098.1 GCA_023230985.1 Bacillota bacterium | reverse complement strand
GGCTTAGAATCTGTTAGCGCAGTGGAGGATTAGTTGCGTCAACTGTTTGAGCGAAGCGAGTTTTGGCGCAACCCGGAACGTCATCCTGAGCGATAGCGAAGGATCTTATACTTCAATGGAAAACTGCTGTAACGGGCAATCGAATCAAATGATATATGCTTTAATGCCTCACAACTGCCTATATAATATACACTGGTATTTGTTATGGGCTTATATATTCAATTAAGATTGCGTTGTGGAGATGCTTACAATTCGCTATCGAAATCTAAAAAATCTATGGTTTCTCGTACCTATAAAAAAATCTGGTTTTAATTTTATTTAACTGGTATAATACTATATATATTAAAACAATTTACCATTGTTCTATGTGTTGGACTAAAGAAAGGAAGGATTTTTAACATGAGTGACAACAAACTTGTTGCTATGCCGAGAAATGAAAAAGGATATATAGTTAGAAGAGGCAGCTCTGTACCCGGTGTTTTATATGGCAAAAGCATAGCAACAAAATCTGTACAATTTGATAAAAATGAATTAAACGGCATAATCAGAAAATATGGAGACAGAGCAAGAATCAGAGTCGTTTTTGATGAAAAGGAAAACCTTGGTATATTCAAGGAAGTGGCTAGGGATGTAATAACTAGAGAAATATTTCATTTGGACATTCAAGTAGTTGATTTGGAGGAAAAACTTACATTAGATGTGCCGATTATATTACATGGTGCTGAAGAATTATCATTTAAAAAATTAGTTTTACAACAAAACCTAACAGAAATTCAGCTTATCGGGCGTCTTGATGTTATTCCTGATAGAATAGAGTTGGATGTAAGCGAAATGGAAGATGGGGATACAAAGGTTTTATCAGAAATAAAATTCCCTGAAGGTGTAGAATGTTTGGAGGATCCGGAAACTCTAATCTGTACTGCTAGGATTCCGAAGATAACTATTGAGGAAGAAGAGGAAGAATTAGAAGAAACAGCTGAAGAAGGCGATGAAGAAGATACACCGGACACGGAAGGGGAAGGGGAAACAAAAGAAGAATAATACAACCACCGGATGAAATCAAATGAAAAAGCTATATAATCTGGCGAACTATTCGGTTGATTGCAAACATGAGGAGTTATAAATGCAAAAAGATGACAAGTATATTATGATGACAGAGACACCGATAAATGTCTTGATACCTAAAATTGCAATACCAACAATCATTAGTATGCTAATCACATCCATATATAATATGGCCGACACCTTTTTCGTCAGTCAAATAGGAACATCGGCGGCAGGTGCCGTGGGAGTTGATTTTTCTCTTATGGCAATGATTCAAGCCATAGGATTTACAATAGCCATGGGTAGCGGAAATTTCATA
This sequence comes from Bacillota bacterium, assembly GCA_023230985.1. Classification (GTDB taxonomy): domain Bacteria; phylum Bacillota; class Clostridia; order Lutisporales; family Lutisporaceae; genus JAAYKT01. The sequence continues at coordinate 5,600 of JALNWH010000098.1, read as the reverse complement.
TCAAGAAGTCTTGGAAGGAAAGACAGAAAAATCGCTGAACAAGTATCAGCCACAGGATTTTTCACATCGTTATTTCTAGGGCTTTTACTCGCTATTTTTGGACTTGCGAATATTGATAAATTGGTTGTGTTTTTGGGAGCAACGGAAACCATAGCACCTTATGCAAAGGATTACGGGCGCTACATATTGATTGGGGCGCCTTATATGTGTGGTTCATTTGTGCTTAATGTTGTATTGCGCTCTCAAGGAAATGCAGTTAAATCAATGATTGGAATTACCGCAGGGGGAGTGCTGAATATAATATTAGACCCTATCTTAATATTCGGCTTCAACATGGGTATTTCCGGTGCTGCTATAGCAACTATCATTAGTCAATTCATCAGCTTTATAATATTACTTATACAAACCAATTGCATTGAAGGCAGCATAAAAATTAAATTTTCCAATATAAACTTTTCTTTTAAAATGTATAAAGAAATTTTTAGGACAGGCCTTCCTACTTTTTACAGACAGGGCCTGGCAAGTGCTGCAACAGTTTTTCTCAATGTTGCGGCCTCACCTTATGGTGATCCTGCTGTTGCTGCCGTTTCAATTGTAACCAGAATAGTCATGTTTATATATTCCGCTTTGATTGGCTTTGGGCAGGGTTATATGCCTGCGGCCGGTTTTAACTATGGAGCCAAAAAATATGATAGGGTTTTAGAAGCATTTTGGTTTAGCGGAAAAGTGGCTATCAGAGTTTTATTAGTGCTGGCAATTATTTTCTTTATATTCGCACCACAAGTAATAACAGTATTCAGAAGGGAAGATCTGGAAGTCATAATGATTGCTTCCAGAACCTTGAGGTTTCAATGTTTAGTATTGCCCTTACATGCTTTTTCCGTAATCATTAATATGACATTTCAATCTCTGGGTTTAGGTATGAAAGCCACCATAGCCTCTTCTGCAAGACAAGGGATTTTCTTTATTCCTTGTATTTTGATTTTGCCAAAAATATTTGGCCTTACTGGAGTGCAAATATCACAGGCTGTAGCAGATGTTTTTACCTTTATATTAAGTATAGCTCTCATGGTAGGAGTTTTAAAAACCTTGAAGGAAAAAGTTGAGGGCATGAAGACCCCCACTACACCAAAATTCCGGTGAATAGAAATCTAAACTCCGTTCCTTCACTTCCATTACTGCTCACTGATAGCTTAATATTGTGTCTATCAGCTATTTGCTTGGAAATTGCCAATCCCAGGCCTGTACCTTCCATATTTTCTTTTGACTTTACTTTATAAAAACGATCAAATATATAGGGCAAATCTTCGGCCGGTATGCCTTTACCTTTATCTATAATGCTCAGCATATTGTCTTTTAATGATATTATTACAATACTATTATCTGATGAAAACTTAATAGCGTTATCCAATATTATTAAAAGCATCTGTCGTAACCTGCCATAATCCCCGGTATACATTAAAACATCGGTGTCAAGTTCTTTAATAACTTCTATATCCTTTGATTGAGATAGGCTTTGAGTGCTTCGAACTACATCATTAATTACTTCACATAGATTTAACTCTTTCATTTCTATTTGAAAATCTGTGTTTTGTAAGCGAGACAAATCCAATAAATCGTTAATTAATCGTTGCAAGCAAATACTTTCGTTAAGAATTTGACGGTGGTATTCTCTTACTTTTGTCCTATCAGTTATGACTTCATCATTTAGAGCTTCCAAAGAACCTCGAATTACTGTAACAGGCGTTCTTAGCTCGTGAGAGATATTAGCAACAAAATCATTGCGCAGCTTGTGTAGTTTTTGATTTTCTTGGCTTGCTAAATCCAATTTCTCACTAAGTGTATCTATAGCTTGAGCCAGTTCGCCGATTTCATCATTTTGTTTTACACCTGTCTTTGCTGCATAGTCTCCTAAAGCAAGCAATACAGCAGAGTTTTTCATTCTATTAAGAGGTTTTGTAAAGGCCAAAGCAAGTAAAATGGATAAAACAATAGATAAAACAAGTGCAGAAGCAAGACTGGTCATTAAAATTCGTAAACCTTGTGATACGGCACTGCTCATTCCTTCCACGGGAGAATGCAGAAGTAATGCACCGATAATTCTATCACGTGACACAATTGGCATACCTAGAGTTAAAACAGGTGAATCATGCAGATTACTAAAGCCTTCACTAAATATTGTTTTTCCTTGAAAGACTTCTTTTACAACAATTTCCGCATCCTCGGGTAAATCTTTATAAATATAATGTTTATGTGACATCCTTCCCATAGTGAAAAGGCTAAGGTTTTCATCAACAATCCAAACATCGGTCATAGCTATTTCGTCTAAAAACCGAAAAAAAGTGCCGTATTGACCATGACCCATTCCTGAGCCGCCTTTACCACCGGAGAAATTCGATATAGTATCTGCAATAGCTGCGGCTCGGTTTTCCATATCTATTTTGTGTAAGTCTATAGTATGTTTTTTAAAAAGTGTGATGAAAACGCTGCCGATTATAAGGGAAAACAACAAAAGAGTTATGGTAAAGTATGCTATTAACTTAAATACGATTTTATTTTTCACTTAATTCACCTCAAATTTATAACCCACACCCCAAATAGTTTTTATTTGCCATTTATCATGATTGTATTTATCTATTTTAGCCCTTAATCTTTTAATATGTGAATCCACAGTTCTATTATCACCGTAATAATCATATCCCCAGATACTGTCTAATAGATTATCTCTGGAAAATACTTTGTTTCTATTAGCAGCCAAGGTCCATAACAGTTCCAGTTCTTTTTTAGTTAAAGATAAATCTTCACCATTTATGGCAGCCATATAACTATCTAAATTTATTTTTAAATTATCAAATTCCAGAATATGTTGATTATGATTTTCTCCTAATCTTCGCATAATAGCCCGCACTCTTGCCATAACTTCCTTTGGGGAAAAAGGTTTTACAATATAATCGTCGGCACCTATATCAAGCCCCATAATTTTCTCGAAATCTTCTCCTTTTGCAGTTATCATGATTATTGGTACATTAGAGGTTTCACGTATTTCTTTGCATACATCAAAGCCGTCGACTTTTGGCATCATAACATCAAGCAAAACGATATCGGGTTGCTCTAATTCAAAAGCTTCTAAAGCCTGATGGCCATCGAAGGCTATAATAGGTGTATAGCCCTCCTTTTTTGCATATTCTTCTAATATAGAAACGATTTGCTTATTATCATCGGCTATAAGCATCTTCGCCATACAATCACTCCAAAAGGTTTTTACTAATTATAACATATTTTGTGAATACAAAACCGCGGTATTCCCTTTCATAAAATTTTCGATAAAAAAACATAGTTTTGACATAATTGCAGGTTATTATATAACTAAAACAAAGATAAAGAGGTGACTATAATGAGAAAACATAAAGTAATTGGGCTATTAGGAGTGATGATACTTATAATCAGTGCTACATCGATTTTTGTATTTGCAGCATCTTATAATTCCCCGGCTGAAGTGGCAGCAGCAGTAACAGGGAAAAGCATTGAGGCAGTTATTGCAGAAAAAATGGAAACTAAAAAGACATACGGTACAATTGCAAAAGAATCAGGAGCTTTGGAAGAATTCAAAAAAGAAATGTGGGAAATGAAAAAAGCGGTACTGGGAGAAAAAGTAGAAGACGGAATAATTACAAGAGAAAAAGCCGATGAAATACTCACAATTATAGAAAACAATCAAGTGAATTGCGATGGAAGCGGCTTAGGAGCATGTTGTGGTAATGTTGGAGAAAAACAGGGCATAGGATTTGGAAGGATGCATGGATATAAGCAAGGTCTAGGCCAAGGTGGAAACGGGTTTGGACATCATAGAGGCAGCAACGGTTTTGGCAAAGGATTACGCAATCAATAAACCATACGGGAATACCGGGGGACAGATCTTTACTGTCTCCCGGTTTTTTTGTTTATTCCGTTTATAATCCTGCTTTTATATACATAATATTATTGTAATGATTTTGCGCTATACAAATAACTATCAATGAAAGCAGATGAAAGTATGAAAAAAGTTTTAATAGGATTGCCAACTTATAATGAAAGCAGTGCCATTGCCAATCTACTTGATAGGACAAATAAGATGATAAAGGAAAACAAAATACCGGCTGAAATCTTAGCGATAAATGACGGAAGTAGTGATGATACGGAAAGCTATCTAAAGCGATACTCAAAAGAATATGGATACATTAATTATAGAAATCATCCCCATAACATGGGATTGGCACAAGGAATGATTACTATTATAAATTATGCCACTTCCAGTTATGGGGAAAATGATGTTTTAGTCGTTTTAGATGCGGATAATACTCATAACCCCGGGATAATACCGGCAATGGTGGATAAGCTAATAAGAGAGGACTTAGATATAGTTATAGCATCAAGATTTCAAAAAGGCGGCAATGAAATAGGGCTTTCTTTTGATAGAAAAATCTTTAGCAGAGGTGCTAGGATTTTCGCAAAGGCCATCTTTAATACAAAAGGAGTGAAAGACTTTTCTTGCGGGTATAGGGCTTATAGAGTCGGGTTTTTAAACAAGATGAAAGACTATTATAAAGAACAGCTGATAGAAGCTGATGGTTTTGAATGCATGATAGAATTAATAGTAAAAGCAGGCATACTTAATGCTAGGATAGGTGAGTATCCGCTAGTCCTGCAATATGATCTCAAAGAAACACCCAGTAAGATGAAAGCCTTTAAAACCATCAAAGGATATATGAAGCTTGGGATGAAATATAATACATTAAGAAACAGAGGGAAAAGACAATGGGTCAGATGACATTAATCTTGCTATCCGTATTCATGGGGGCAGCGGGTCAAATATTGTTAAAAGTCGGCGCAAATATTTTAGGAGAATTTGATTTCTCCTTGAATACCTTTTTCCGCAGCATTTGGGTTATACTCAAATCACCGGTAATTGTTGTCGGACTTATACTCTTTGGACTTAGCTTTATGCTTTGGGTAAAGGTTTTGACCAAATCAGAACTCAGTCAGGCTTATCCTATGGTAAGCCTTAGCTATGTTATAATTGGTGTTTTGTCTCCTATATTATTTAATGAGCAATTGACTGCTAATAAAGTTATTGGAATGGTAACAATTGTTGCCGGAGTATTTATAATCAATAAATGACGGATAATGTGACATATTTGTTGCTTGTAGCACATCATTGAGATTTACATCGCCTATCTATGCAATTCTTTTTGTACTCGGCTTTTGCAGTAAAACTTATATTAATGTCATGTATATATTATACAACAGCTATAAGATATCAAAGCATATATCATTTGATTCGATTGCTGAGTTTCAAGGCTAACAATCTGTAAGCTTACTCCGGGTTGCGCCAAAACTCGCTTTGCTCAGACAGTTGACGCAACTAATCCTCCACTGCGCTAACAGATTCTAAGCATTTCCACAACGCAATCTTAATCAAATATATAAGCTTGACACCCGTTAGAGTATAATTTTAATTGGCAAAACAACAAAAAATAAAAAGAAGGGGAAAACCCCTTCCCAACATACAAAAATACCTGTAAAATTTAATTTGCAGAAAAAACTAACAGGAGGTTTGTATG
>JALNWH010000097.1 GCA_023230985.1 Bacillota bacterium | reverse complement strand
GATGGACAAAATATTATATATTCGCTCAATACTACAGTTTTTCAAGAGGTTTTAAACTGGTTTTTTAATATAGCCGATATCAAGGGAGGGACATTTGATGAAAAAGATTAATTTTAAAAGAGAAATACCGCTTATTGTTATTGTAATAGCAGCCTTTTTAATCAGCATGTATTTTTATCCTATACTGCCGGAAAAGGTTCCCACTCATTGGAATTTCAAAGGTGAGATTGACGGTTATTCCGGTAAACTATCCGGTAGCTTGATTATGCCTATAACAAACTTAATTATGTATATATTGTTTATTTTTTTACCTGCTCTTGATCCCAAGAAAAATAACTATAAGCTGTTTGAAAGCACCTATATATATTTCAGATATCTATTCCATATATTTTTCTTTGCAATGCATATAATGATTATTGCCGCATCCTTGGGATACATTGTAAATACTACAAGGCTGGTATTCTTTGGCATATCCTTATTATTTATGCTTATGGGAAATGTTATGGGGAGAGTGAAGCATAATTATTTTGTGGGAATAAAGACTCCTTGGACTCTTGCCAGTGAAGAGGTATGGAAAAAAACACACAGGCTGGCGGCACTTCTATGGACAGCGGGGGGACTTATAGGGATTATATTATCATTATTAAATATAAATTTGGGCCTATTATTTGTAATAATATTGATTTTGCCCTCTATCATACCCTTAGTTTACTCTTATATAATATATAAAAGGCTTATAAAAGAATAAGCAACTGTTTAACAAAGAGTAAACAACTGGGAAAAGTTTGCATGTCAATAAAAATGAGAATGATTATGTTATAATATAGTCAATAGGATTTCTTATATGCTTCATGCTAATATAAAAAGAATATTGGACAAGTTATATGTGAGGTGGCAGATATGGGTTATAAAAAAGCATTATGCATAATAGCAGCAGTTATTTTGATACTTTCCTTTGGCATTTTATCCGGTGAGAACAACAAAGATACTCCCTTTGAAGATGTTCCAAAGGGGCATTGGGCAGAGGAGCATATATATAAATTACGCTCCCTTGGTATTACAGATGGAATAAGTGAAAGTAGTTTTGGTATGGGGCTGACAATAAACAGGAGTGAATTTGCAGCCTTTTTAGTAAAGTTGATGGATTGGGGTTTAGAATATCCCGATAAAGGTAATTTTGCTGATAACTTGGACAAGTCTAAGTGGTATTTCCCTTACATAGAGACTGCTTTAGTTAATGGCAGTATTGATAATAATATTGAATTTTTTAGGCCGGGTGAGCCTATAACTCGTGAAGAAATGGCTGTAATGATAGTTCGCACTTTAGGCTATGACAGCCTGTCCAAGAGACTTTCCGGATATTATAAACCTTTTAAAGATATAGATAGAAACATAGGTCATATAGCTATTGCCAAGGATTTTGACATAATCACCGGGATTGGGGGCGGTTTATTTAAACCCGATAATAATGCAAAAAGAGAAGAAGCCGCAGCCATGATTGTCAGGATGTACGATAGATTGAATACCAACATTAACCATATTAACGGGTTTTATGCTATCAAATCAGCTAATCAAATTGATATGATTAAATCTTTAAATACTGTTGGCTTTGGCTGGGCCAGATTGGAATATGATCAAAATAAAGTGATATTAAATACTACAAATAAAAACAATAATGAATTTTCAATACCTGTTGGATTTAACAATCCGCTTAATATGGCAAAGTCAAATGATACCGGTGCTATGTTAATGGTGTTTGCAAAGGATGAAAAAGCTGCTGATAATGGAATACCCTTGGTAGAGTACATTATAATGGAGCCTCAGGTGAGAAAGACAGTTATTTCAGATATTATGGAACAATTAAGTTTTACGGAGCCGGGGAATATATCGGTAGAATTCGACGGTGTAGTAATAGACTTTGAAAACCTAAGAGGGGACAAATCCAAGGATAACCTCAGTAAGTTCTTAAGAGAGTTAAAAAAAGAGCTGGATAAGAAGAAAAAGAAGCTGTATGTTGCTGTTCATCCGACTGCGCTACCGGGACAACCATATTATGACGGATACGATTTCAAAGCCATCGGTGAGATAGCGGACAAAGTGATTCTCATGGCGCATGATTATTATGCGAAGCAGTTGACGGAAGCGGAGATGGAAATGGGTTATACTATAACACCGCTAACACCTATTGATGATATATATTGGGCTTTAAAACAAATAACCGATAAGGACAAAGGAGTCCAACATTTGGAGAAAATCTTAGTACAGCTATCCTTTGATTCGGTGCAATGGAAGTTAAAAGGTGGCAAAGTTATAAACAAATATCCTTATTCACCGGATTATGAAGCCATCCGTAGAAGGCTTTTAGAGGAAGATACCGAAATAAAGTATTTGGAAGTATATGAAAACCCTTATGCCACCTTCTACAACAAAGAGGATGAAACAGGTAATATAGTCTGGTATGAGGATTCCCGCAGCATAAATGCAAAGCTTAAAATGATAAAAATGTTTGGTATAGAAGGAATATCTTTATGGAGATTGGGGAATATCCCTGACTATGAGGATATGAGCGGAAAAAATATATATTTAGATATTTGGCAGCAGATAATAAATAAACCTCCTAAAGCTATCAGCTAAAGGAGGTTTTGGCTTTCCTATTCTATATATTCTATAGAATCAATATTCCAATATTCATTAACATTATTTACAACAATTTTCATGGTTTCAATAAAGGATTCACCGGGAACGCTGGTTCTATAAGTTAAGTCCATATCGTAGGTGTTTTCGCCGGTGTTTGTTATTTCATAGCTGTCAACCCAAGGACTGGAGACTCCTGTAACAAAGAAGAACCCTTCAAAATCATTATATTTTTCTTTCTTCAATTTATCTGAAAGCAATCCGTATTGGAATACCCCGTTCCTATTTTTTATTGCTTCCCCATACATTTTAACAGCTTCCTCACCGGATAGAGGGAGGCTAAAACCCTTTATAAGTTTATCGAAATTGTTTTCAACGCCCTCTTTGCTAAAAATTTTAATTGCGGGTTCACCACTGCTATCTACAGCATAGATTACATTTTCCTCTAAAACCTTGGTGAAGTAATCCAAAGGTACGTAGGTGACACCGTTTTCTATTGTAGGAGGGGTCATTTCTATTGCCTCACTACCTTGCCTGCTATAACTGCCTATGCCCGGTTTTATAAAGCCTCCTGCAACAATGGCACCGTCTTCCTTATTCCAATCAACTTTATAGCCTAGTGATTCCGCAATATCTCTAAGGGGTACCATTGATATCCAATCATCAGTTTGTTTTATTTCATTTTTGCTATTGATATCCAATGTGTTATAGGTTATAAGGCCTTTTTTACGTCCTTTTACAATGGAGTTATATATTTCATCCTTTAGAATATCCTTAATATCGCCGGCATTTATTTCAAAATACCTGATTCCGGAGGCATAGGGTCCTATATCATATTGTCCGAAATAAACAACCAGATTATCACCGTTTAAGTAATAGTCGAAGTCACCCTCTTTACTTTTTACTCTTTCTTCGTAATCTTCGAAATATGCTTCCGGGTTTTCCTTTATAGTTTCCAATATGTATTCCTCTACAAAACCAACACCTTTTACCTCATCCTGAAACAAATCTTTGAAATTATAAACATCTCCCGTTGCGGTATTTATCGTTATGGGGTTTATTTCACTGCTGCCATGAGCCCCGCCAAGATATATATATGTATTTAGCTGAACTGAAAGCAGATCATCGTACTTTGAATAATCATAATATATGACTAATTCTGTTTTTTTCCGGAATTCTTTAAGCTGAATACCTGCAGTTCTTGCATGGCCTATAGAGTCTATGACAATGTCCCTTATAATGTGATTCACAGTACCCGCACCGCTAAAGCCTTCAAAAATAGGAGTGACCACATTGATATGGCAATAGTCATCGTCTTCATTTATTACGCCATGTTTCACAAACTGACTATTATCAGCCAAGACCGTCGTTCCTGATAATAGTATTAATGCCATCGCCACTGTTAAAACTAAAACTTTTTTCATTATTACAACTCTCCTTTTTATTTTTTTATATTATTTTAAAGCATTTTCTATTGCCTTTAAAATCACTTTACTGCTATATGTCGCCCCTGTAATTACATCTATTTCTAAGGTTTGCTTTTCTATTACCATATCGGTAATCACTTCCGCTGCGGCACCTTTACCGTTGTCGTGTTTAACCAGTTCAATTTCTGTAATTTTATGATCTTTTACTATAACATTGGCTTCTGCCGCTATGGGAAAAACCTTATATTTACCTTCATAGATACCATCTTCAATACTTGATAAATCTATATTTTCTAATGTTAAGCTCTCCAGATTTTTCAAATTTTTTTCTATCATAGGCTTGGCTCCTGAAATTGCAATGATAAACAATAGCAATAAAATTGCAACCGGAATTAGATATTTTTGTTTTTTATCCATATATACCATCCTTAATCTTCATACAAACTAAATATCACAAAAGTCATTCCTATAATTGTACAGTCAAAAATCTACATATAAAAATTACAAAACACCAAAATGATTAAAATAACATATTTTCAATTTTATAATCTTGTGATTTTACCTGATACCAATCGTTATAGGCTTGGGGTAGTTTTTGATCATAGATAATATCTTTTAACTTATCTTTATTATCTTCAAAAATAGCTTCTTGGGCTTCTTTTCTTTCTTCGACTTTTATTATATGATATCCAAAATTTGTCTTAACAGGCTCGCTGATTTTACCTATCTCAAGTGCAAAGGCTTCTTCTTCAAATTCTGAAACCATTTCGCCTCTTGCAAAGAACCCCAAGCTTCCTCCCTGTTCCTTATTACTTTCGTCTATGGAGTATTCACTGGCTAGTTTAGCAAAATCTTCTCCGGCGGAAAGCTTATTTTTTACTTCACGGGCTTTTTCTTCGCTGTCAACCAGTATATGACTTGCATTTACTTGCTCTTCCGTATTAAATGATTCTTTATTTTCTTCAAAATAAGTCATCATCTCTTCTTCCGTTATTTCAATTTGCGGTTCAAGGAGCTTTTTTATTTGCAAATTTTTTTCTATATTAGATTTTACATCTTCCAAAGTTTCGCCATACATTGCCAACATATTTTCAAAATTTTCGCGGCCTCCATAATGTTCTGCAACGATTTCTATCTCTTTTTCAACATCTTCTTCTGTTACTATGATATTTTCCTTTTTAAGTTCCAAATCAATTATTTTGTTAGCGATTAACATTTCCAAGGCCATTTTACCGTTATCTTTTACCAAGGACTCATATAAATCATCTTTTGTAATAACTTCATTGTTAACTCGAGCTACTACGTCATTTCCTTTTGTTTTATTATTAAGGATATATATACCACCTATTGCGATTATCAATCCCAATAACACTAATAGTCCTATCTTAAAATTCTTTTCTTTAAATTGTTCCATATTAGACTACACACCTTTCAAATTAATAACATTCAGATATATTTTCAATAACCCTATTCTATCATAAAATAAGTAAATAAACCTTAAATATAATTGTTTAATGCATTTTATCCGAATTATTTATTACAACCTATAATCCGCTAAGCCTTAAATTGTCTATTTATATTATCCTTTTAAATTATAAGGTTTTATTCTATAATTTAGTTTAATTATACTTATTATACATCAATTTGTTTTTTTTAAGAAAACTTATTTATAGGAGTTGATTAAAGTCGATACTATTATTAATAATGATATAAATTTTGAAATTGACGGAGACTATTTGATTAATTTTTTAAAAATAAATGAATCAGCTTCTATGAGAAAAGAGGCTTTGCTGATTGCAGATAGAGTTAAGGGTATTGTTAAACCCAAATATATAGCAAAAAAAATGAGAATTGATAAGTTGGGTAATAACTATGCAATTATAAACGGAGTTGAATTTAAGAGTACGATACTTGCAAGGTTAATAAGAGAGAATGCTAGTGTATTTGCTTTCATAGCTACAAGCGGTAGAGAGATTGAAAACTACAAAAGTTCCATAACCGATATTTTTGAAAGCTATGTCTTGGATAAAATAGCATACCTGGCTTGTTTAAGAGTACTTAGAGATATTGAAATGATTTTGAACAATGATTTTAATACAAAAGGACTTATATCTATTGCTCCGGGCTCATTGCCCGGCTGGGATATTGGAGAACTGGCAAGTATCTTGAAGCTTTTCCAAGGTGAACATGCTAAAATAGGTGTTGATGTAACAGATGGCGGGATGATTAACCCTGTTAAATCAATCTGCGGATTATTTATAGAATCCAAAATGTCTATTCATAGGTGTGAAATATGCATAAAAAGTGACTGTGATTTTCGGGAAGCTGAATTTGATGAAAATAAATTTAAAGGAGTATCCCAATGGTTTATAAACTGAAATGTCTAAATAAAGGGGTTTTATTATCCCGGGTAATGGAAGAATCAGATATTAATTTTTCGTTGCCATGCTCAGGTTTAGGCACCTGCGGGAAATGTAAGATAAAAATAATTGACGGGGAAATATCTGAAATCAGCGAAGGGGAAAAAAGATTTTTAAGTGACCATGAAATAAAAAACGGATATCGCCTTGCTTGTTTTACAAAAATATACTCAGATATAACAGTTGAATATTGTGAAGAGAAAACTCTTAAGATTTTAAAAAACAGCTCCTATGAGATAAAAAAATTCAAACCTATTGTTAAAGCCCAAGAATATGCCATATCTATTGATATCGGAACAACAACTATTGTAATAAATTTGCATAAAGGTGATTCTATCAGCCCCTTGGATACGATAAGCGGTATTAATAATCAAATAAAATTTGGCGCAGATGTGATTTCACGCATTGATTATTCAATAAGCAATACTGTTGATGCAATCCATAAGGTGACTATCAATCAGCTGAATCAAATGATAAAGGCTTTGTGCCATAGAACCTCTATAGATAACAGGCAAGTAAAATATGCAGTAATTACAGGAAATACTACAATGCTTCATT
>JALNWH010000096.1 GCA_023230985.1 Bacillota bacterium | reverse complement strand
CGGATTAACCGCTGCCTATGCTAAGGTAGACAGTAAGGAAGTTAAGGATGAAATAATCCTATCAAGCAATGTAAAATTCAAAGTTGGTAAAGTTTTCGAAGTTGATTTAGAAAACGTAAGAAGTATTCACGGTGTAAAAGTAGAATATGGTGATGAAAGAAAACTTGAATTAATAGCAGACTTAGAAGATGAAGAAGCACCATATATTGAAAAAGTTGAAGCAACCTACAGAGACGAAGTAAAGGTAACTTATGATGAAGATCTATCCAATGCCGGAAAGTATGCAATATCCTTCTACGACAACAACGGCAGAGAGCAAACTGTAGGTATCAGTGATACAACCTTTGCAGATAATGTAGTAACTCTTAGGCTTTCAAGAACTCTTGAGGCAGGCGTTATCTACACAATCAAAGTTACCAGAGCCGCTTTGGATTTAGCAGGCAACGCAAGTGAAGAAGATATTGAATATGACTTCGAAGGAACTAACGCAGTTAGAGTAGGTAACTATATTACTGTAAATGTTGTAAATGGTACAAAAATCGAAGTTAATGCTTTCAATAGCCTTGCTGCAGGCGAATACGCTGTGGAAATCCTAGACGGTGGCGATGAAAAAGTATTTGAAGGAACAGTAGTAAATCCGAGTAAAAAAGTAGTAATTGATTTAGCCGGGGAAGGTTTTGAAGATGCAAATGTTTTACTAAAGGGTAAAACTTATAAGCTAACCTTTGGTGATTATACATGCACCTTTAATGGCGTAGTTGAAGATCGCATCTCAGCATTCCTGGTAGATGGAAAAATCCAAGTTTCCTACGATGATATAAAAGTTGGAGACATCATATATCTAGGAGATGAAGAACCTGTTGAAGTAAAGGCTAATGATGGTATAATTGAGGCAGGATATGCAGAGTTTAATGCAGCACCGGCAGAAAAAGCCAAGGTATACGTTGTAAGAGGAGATGTAGTACTATATTTCGCAATATACGAACCAGCTGCTGAATAATTACACCATTATTAATAAAACCGGTGGGGCTAGTCCCCATCGGTTTATTTTATATTTATTATCTTCCAATTACCACGATTGCAGCTTAGTCGGCGACTTTCGTGACGGTATGCGGTGCTGTGCCAACTGTATCGGTTGCTGAGGGCGCAATTCAGGTCTTTGCGGCTTCCTCAACTGCGTAGGCTGCAATATATTCTGTAATGTTGCCAAATGCTCTCCTCCTGCAAAATATCATAGCTAAACTATTTTACTTATAGCATATTATGCACCTTTCCTAATATATTAATCACTGTTGAACAATAGCTTTATTTAGTCACTACTATTATAAATCCGTCTATCTTTATCTGCTCTTCAGGTTTCATCTTTAAACTAAAAGTCAAGCTGCCTGCATCATCGGGTATCTGAAAATCCATATTTACAAATTTCCATTTATATTGCAAATCAAAACTATCAAACCCGTAAGTCTCTTTACCCGCTCTCACTACAACCTCCATATTCTCCTTGGAGGTAATCTTGCGAGCCCAAAATCTAATACTTACATACTTACCTTTTAGCTTTTTATCAACAAGAAGAGGCGTTAAATTCGCTCTAATACCCGCATCCCAAGTAAGATTATTCTCTAAATAAAGTGACGTTCCCGAATCCCTGAAATCAATCGTCATTATATTACTTATGATGTTATCTTTCGCCCATAAAACATTGAAACGATCGTAATACCCTTTAGTAGTTAACTTAAAATACTTATCAAAAAGCTGTTCATAAACTGCATATTCATATATTTTTGTGAATTGCTGATTGGGTTTTAAAAACTCTCCGCCTTTATGCTCTTTAAAATCCTTTTTAGAAACAGCGATAAGAGACTCTCTCTCTTTCACTTTACTCCCTTTATACTTAACACTCATAGTTATCTTATAATTATTGTTTTCAAAAACCTCCATGGAAAAACTGTTATTGTTGCTTGCAAAAAGCACATTATTACCGCTAATAACCTTCCAAGAAATCTGATTTATCAAATGATAAGGATCATTTTTCTCCCTATCATAAGTTACATAAAGTCTCTTGCCTTGATTCGTATCCCTTACAACAACTTTAAAGTCCGTATCCAAAATTTCCATATCCGAATCTTCTATCATAAGTACATTATTATAATCCCTTAACTTTAATGAAACGATAACACCCTTTGCTATCTCTTCTCTTTCATGTATGCTGGGATATAGATTGGCAATCCTGTTCTTTATCCTTACAGGATCTACTAAGGTAACATTCTCTTCTCCTTTTGCAACAGATAAAAAACTCTCAACTGCACTATGATATTCGCCAAGAGATTCGTAAATTCTGCCCAAATTATAATAATATTCAACAGCCGGTAATATCTCAACCGCCTTTTTCTGATAATCAAGGGCACTCTCATAATCCTTTTCATAAAAAGCACATACTGCCGCATTATTATAAGCTGTTGCATTACTTGACTCATATAATACGGAAGAAGCAAAACTATCCACAGCCTTATTATATTCTTTAAGCCTAAATTGACTCATACCCATAATAAAATAAGCATAGGATTTTTGATCCGGATAAAGAGAATCCGTTATCAGCAGCTTGGCAAACTCATCTATTGTCTCTTGGTACTTGCCCTCCATAAAGAGTTTGTCCGCATCCAAAGTAGCAGTGATAGACCTGCTTACAGTCCACGGATTCACCGTCGGTATGTCATTCCCTTCCTTGGGGAATTTCATGTATAAGAATTGGCTGTAAATATTGGCTGTTGATATTCCAATAATCAAAATTAAAGTAAACAACACCGCTTTTTCAAAAGTAAGCTTTAACAAAATCTCACCTTCCCATGGGCTATTAACTATATTTTATACTACACATAGATAACATTCAATTGCAAAAAAAGACACTTGGAACTACCTACACTGTCACTCTGACCTTTTCCTACACTGTCACTCTGACCTTTTCCTACACTGTCACTCTGACCTTTTCCTACACTGTCACTCTGAGCGACAGCGAAGAGTCTTACTCCCGACACTTCTAAGATTCTTCGGCTAAAGCCTCAGAATGACAGTATCGGGATACCTCAAAATGATATACTGCGTCTTTTCAAGACGAAATATGTAGGGGACTGTCACTCTGAGCGGCAGTGAAGAGTCTTATGCATAGATAATGTTACCGACTACTAAGGGAGTTGTATAAAAGTTACAGATTCTTTTTTATATATTTAAGCTTGTTTTTATGATAAAATATATACTATGTGAAACATATTTATACTATTGGCGTATATATTTATATAAACACCTAATCTGGCTTAAAGGAGAATTCAAATATGAAAAAAAAGAAAAAAATAATTATCGCTATTATATCTATAATAATTATATTTGCTATCATCGGAATCAGATATGCTGTCTCTGTAAAAGCTAAGCCGGTATCGGTAAAAGTAGAAACCGTTACAAAAAAAGATCTCATAAACACAATATCTGTAAGCGGAACCATAGTAGCCAACGATTCTCAGGAAATCTTCCTCTCACCCACACAAAAAGTAATAAATATCTTTGTTGAGGAAAACCAACGAGTAAAAAATGGGGACAGGCTGTTAAAGCTTGATACCGCTGAGTTGGAATATAGTTTGCAAAAAGGACAAATCAATCTATCCATGGCAAAAAAAGATCTGGAAAAACTTCGAGACGCTGAAAATGACAGTACAAAAACCACTTTGGAAAACTCCGTAATACAAGCAGAGCTAAATCTGGAAAGTGCTGAAGTAAAATATATTGAAGCAAAAAGAAAACAAGAACTTAATGAAAAACTCTATGAAGAAGGATATTTATCCAAAGACGAGTTGAATAGTTTTGAAATAACATTGAAAGACTTAGAAAATAACATGAAAAATGCAGAGATAGTGCTGCAAAATGCACATGTAGCATTAGATAATTTTCTCAATCCCGAAGATAATATTTTTAGGCAATCAAAACAAATAGAAATCGCACAAACTGATATAGCAAATCTGAATAAAAACATTACAGACAGTGTTTTAAAATCAAATATAAACGGTACAATCGTAAGGCTGGATGCAAAAGAAGGACAATACCCGGTTCAAGGAGATATGATTGTTATACAAGATTTATCCTGCTATAAATTAAAAGTGAGTGTCAGCCAATATGATGCTATCGGTTTAGAAATAGATCAAGAAGCCACTATTAAAATCAAAGGCTTGGATAAAGAATACAAAGGTAAGGTTAAGAAAATTGCACAAACTGCCATAGTAGAAATGTCGGGAGGAAACTTGGAAACAAAAGTTGAAGTAGAGATAGTGATTGACAACCCTGATGATAAAATAAAAACCGGCTACGAAGCAGATGCGGATATAACACTGGATGAAAGACGAAATATTGCGGCAGTCAACTTCGATGCTGTACAGAAAGACCTTGACGGTAAGAAATTTGTTTTCATCGTAGAAGATAATATTGTAAAAAAGAAATATGTAAAAACAGGTTTGGAATCAGACTTTGATATAGAAGTCATCTCAGGTTTAAAAGAAGGTGAAAGCTATATAGCGAATATACCTACCGAATTAGAAGAAGGGGATACCATCATTGTAAACGGGGGCATGTGACTTGATAATACAAATAGAAAATCTTACGAAGGTTTATGATACGGGGAAAATACAAGTAAAAGCCTTGGCCAATGTAAATTTAAATGTGGCTAAAAACGAATATGTTGCAATAATGGGTGCATCCGGCTCGGGCAAATCCACATTAATGAATATCATTGGTTGCTTGGATAGAATAACATCAGGCAGCTATATCCTTGATGGTGAAGATGTCTCAAAGCTGAATGACCATCAATTGGCTGAGATAAGAAATAAAAAAATTGGTTTTGTATTTCAATCTTTTAATCTTTTACCCCGGTTAACTGCTTTAAAAAATGTGGAATTACCCATGATATATGCAGGTATATCAAGCAGCAAAAGAATTGAAATGGCTAAAACAGCTCTGGATAAAGTCGGCCTTAAAGATAGGATGAATCATAAACCCAATGAGCTGTCAGGAGGGCAAAACCAAAGGGTTGCAATCGCCAGAGCTTTAGTAAACAATCCTGCAATAATATTGGCGGATGAGCCTACCGGAAATCTGGATTCCAAATCAAGTATAGAGATTATGGATATTTTTAAAAACCTAAATGATGAAGGCGTAACCATAGTTATGGTCACCCATGAGCCCGAGCTGGCAGCCCTTACGAAAAGAAATGTCGTCTTTAAGGATGGAGAGATTATCAAAGATTCGGTTTTGTTATCATCCTAAGACTTTAGCCGTGGGATCTTTCCCCCCCGTTGCACAAGATTCTTTATCGTAGTTCAGATATTGTATATATTTACGTTTTTTATTGTAGATTATTAATATTTGATTAAGATTGCGTTGTGGAAAGGCTTAGAATCTGTTAGTGCAGTGGAGGAATAGTTGCGTCAACTGTTTGAGCGAAGCGAGTTTTGGCGCAACCCGTAACAAACTTACAGATTATTTGCCTTGGAACTCAGCAATCGTAGCAAATATAATAAGCTGCTTATCAGAAATAGTTAAGGTATAGACAGTAACTTCACTGACGTTCAGAATGAAGGAAAAATATAAATATTGAATTTTGGAGCAAATACTGTTAAACTAGATTTAAACAAGCGTTTGAATTTTCACTACATATTTAAACAGCGCAAAATATATTTTAAAAACAAGGAGAGTGATTTATATGAAAACAAAATTAGCAGCCTTATTCGTAGCATTTACTTTATTACTCAGTATCACTGCCTATGCAGATATACCCAAATTTCATTATAGCTTTGAAGAAGCGCTCAAAATGGCTTTGAAAAATACCCCTGAATACAAGGCTATGGATAAGAAAATTAGTGATGCTTATGACTATTTTGAATTTTTGGACAAAAAAACACCGGATGATATAAGTTACACCGGTAGTATGAAAGTTTTTGTTGAAAGACAAGTAGACCCTCACGTAGGCCTTGAAACCGCATATACAAATTATCAGATGGCCGTTCTTACAAGAAATAATATAAAAAGAAGTCTTCAACTGGGATTAAGAGAAACTGTAATTGGCATCGAAAAAGCGGAAATGGCTGCAAAAGAAGCAAAGATTAACGAAAAAACTATTAAAAATCAACTAAAATTATTGGAGATACAATACAAAGAGGGTTTAGCCAGTAAAAATGATTATAATAATAAGAAGAGGGAACTCACCAATAACCTTAAAAAGTTAGATGATGCTGATAAATATGTAGATACGGTATATCATAATTTGAATGTGCTTCTAGGTAGGGAAGATGAAAAAGATATAGTAATACATTTGGACGAAACTGAGATTCCTATAGAAAAGCTTGATTTAAAACGAATTAAAACAGATATCATGAATAATAGCGATGGACAGGTGGGTGACTACTCTTCGCTAAAAACATTAAAAGAAAATAGGCATATTAGTGGTTATAGATATGACCTCGTGAAGGAACGCTATGATAAATATGACCTAGATAAATTCACTGATAAAATGAGAGACGATATAGAAGAAATGTATGAAGAAGCTAAAGACGAATTTGAAATAGCAGATAAAAAATACAATAATGCATTGGCCCGCTTTAACAAAGACTTTGATGATTTGTTGGCTGACATTGAAGACCTATATGAAGATATAAAGGATATAAAAGAAGAAATTTCTGAGGAAAAAAATAATCAAAGAATTTACAAAATAAAGTTTGATTCCGGTATGATTTCAAAAATAGAATATGATAACTTAAAAGACAATATGATTATTATTGAGAATAAACTCAGAAAAAAAGAACTGGATCTTAACATGAAATATGCTGAACTCCTTATTTATAGTGATTTGAAAAGAGTGGTGCTGGATTAATAATTGCGTATTATATAGGGAACGGACTATCCGTTCCCTATTGTTTTTATATTAAAGTGTCTTATCCCCCGAGACTTTTAAGATTCTTCACTAACGTTCAGAATCACGATATTGATTTTTTTATATTTCCGATTCTACAACACTATTTAACAACAACAAATCCAATACATTAAAAGAATTATCCCCATCGACTTCCGGCATTTCTATTTCTATTTCTTCGTTTATATTAAATGATCTTGAATCAAATTCTATGTTGAATTTAAATACACCTTCTAAT